>NZ_JBLVOL010000049.1:13621-21758 GCF_053543755.1 Achromobacter semiaridum
GGCGGCCGCGACCAGACCGATCAACAGCGTGGCGCGCGCGCCATGCGCGACCAGGGCGGCAATGTCGCGCCCCATGGAATCCGTGCCCAGGGGGTAACGCCAGGATTCAAAAGGCCAGATCTCCGGCGCAGCCACAATACGCAGCGGATTGGTCGGATACAGCCAGCCCGCGCCGGCGGCCAGCAGCGCCACCAGCAGCAGGACGATCGCGCCGGCCACCGCGCCGCGATTGCGCATGAATCGGGCCGCGAACGATGCGGGCGGGCGTGCAAGCCGGGTGGCGGGCGGGGCGGAAAATGCAGGGGATGTGGACATATCAGGCAGCCTTGATGCGCGGGTCCATCCGCGTGTAAAGCAGGTCGACGATGATGTTGGCAACCACCACCACGAAGGAACTGAGCACCAGAATGCCCAGCACCACCGGGTAGTTGCGGCTCATGACGCTGTCGAACAGCACGCCGCCGATGCCCGGCCAACTGAACACGGCTTCGACCACGATGCTGCCGCCCAGCACCGCGCCCAGTTGCAGGCCCAGCAGCGTAACGATGGGCAGCATCGCGTTGCGCAGAATGTGCCGAAGCACCACGGCGGTACGGGTCAGGCCCTTGGCATGGGCAGTGCGCACATAGTCCATGCGGCTGACTTCCAGCATCGACGCCCGCATCACCCGCGCATACGCCGCCGAATAGAACAGGCCCAGCGCAATGGCCGGCAACGCCAGGTGGTGCAGCACGTCCAGCGCCTGCGTCCAGAATCCGCCATCCAAGCCTATGGTGACCATGCCGCCCACGGGAAACCAGCCCAGCTTCACGGAAAACAGAATGATCAACATGATGCCCAGCCAGAAACTGGGCGCGGCAAAGCACAGCACGGCAAACGCCGACACCGCGCTGTCCCACCACGTGTTGACCTTGATGGCGGACACAATGCCCGCCGCCATGCCCACCAGCACGGCGATGGCGATGCTGGCCAGCATCAGCACCAGCGTGGCCGGCAGGTGCGCCAGGATCACGTCAAGCACCGGCAAGTTATGCCGGTACGAGTAGCCGAAGTCCAGGCTGGCGACAGATCCGATGTACTTCAGCAATTGCACCGTGGGCGGCTGGTCCAGCCCGTACGTCACGCGCAGCCGCTCGATCAGCGCCGGGTCGGTGACCTGCTGCTCGGCCGTCATCACGTCCAGAAACGTGCCGGGCACGGACTGGATCAGGGCGAAGTTAAGCACCACCACGCCCAGCAGCAGCGGAATGGCCTGGAGCAGGCGGCGCAAGATCAGACGCACGGGCATGGCAGGCCTCTTACGCTTGCAGCCAGACGTCGGCCAGGGTTTCGCCCTGGACGTTGGCGCCGGTGGTGAAGTTGCGTACGTTCTTGCCGGCCAGCGTGAACGACTGGATTTCCACCAGCGGCACAAGCGGCACGTCGGTCGATGCCAGGCGCGCGAATTGCGCGGCCAGCGCCTTGCGGGCCTCGGGCGCGGTCTCGACCGCCAGCTTGGCCACCACGGCGTCCATCTCGGGGTTCGAATAACCCGTGGCGTTGCGAAAGGCGGCGCCTTTCACGATGCCGTCGGTGGTGAAGAACTGCGTCACGGTCGGCACCAACTCCAGCGGCGACGTGAAGTTGGCCACCGCGATGTCGTAGTCGTAATCGCCATAAATGCGCTTGAGCGCCGTGGCGCGGTCCACCGAATCCAGCTTCACGGCAATACCCACGTCTTCAAGCGCCTGCTTCAGGTACTGGCCCAGCTTGGCATTCTCTTCAAACCACGCCGCTGCCACCAGGTTCACGGTGAAGCGCTTGCCGTCCTTGACGGGCAGGCCCGCCGCGTCCAGCAAGGCGGCGGCCTTCTTCGGATCGAAGGGGTAGCGCGGCACGTCCTCGGTGTAGAACAGCGGGTTGCTGCTGAAGACGGGGGCGATGGCGGGCTTGCCTCGGCCGTAGTAGATCGTGTCGACGATGAACTGTCGATCGATGGCATGAAGAATGGCCTGGCGGACTTCGCGTCGGTTGACGATGTCGCGGCGCTGATTGAATTCCACCGTGACGGTCCACGCGGTGTTCTGGTAGCCCCGCGTGTCCACCACGACCTTGCCGGTCTTGACCAGGCGGTCGATGTCGCGCGCCGGCACCGGGTTGGAATAGGCCAGGCCCAGCTCGCCTGTTTCCAACGCCGCGCCGCGCGAGGCCGGGTCGGACCACCAGCGGATGATCAGCTTGTCCAGATTGGGTTCGCCCGGCTTCCAGTACTTGTCGTTGCGCAGGTATTCCACGTGACTGCCGCGCACCCATTTGCCGTATTTCCATGGGCCCGTGCCAATGGGCGTGTTGTTCAGCGGATTGGTGATCAGGTCCTTGCCGTCATACAGATGCTTGGGAACCAGCAGCTGATACTGGCCGGACAACGTGGACTTCAAAAAGAACTCCGGCACCGGTGCGTTGAACGTCAGCACAACCGTGTGCGCGTCCGGGGCAGTGGCGTCCGTCAACGACTTCAGCGCGATGCCGGCGGAAATCGGCTTCCAGTGCTGCAACACGTTGTAGACCACGTCGGCGGATGTGAAGGGCGTGCCGTCATGCCAGGTGACCCCTTCGCGCAGCTTGATGGTGTAGCTGCGAAAGTCCGCCGCCGGGGTCACGCTTAGCGCCAACGCCGGTTGGAACTTCAAGTCGGCATCCAGCTTGAGCAGTCGTTCCAGAATCTTGGTGGACGTCTGAAAAGGGCTGGATCCGCCGCCACCGGGCACGAACAAGGCTTGTGGCTCCAGGCCGCCCCAGCTGGCGACCAGCGTGCCACCCTTGCGCGCCGGGCCGGCGTCCGTACCCGCTTGGGTGGTGGCGGCGAGCAGCGTGCGCGGCACCGCGCCCAGCGCGCTGGCGGCCAGGCCGCTTGCGGCGGTTCGGGTCAGGAAGGCGCGCCTTCCGAGGCGCGGGGCTTGAGTCATGATGGACATCCTTATGGTGTTGCGCTATCAGCCTTGGCTGAGCGTGGCGTAGGTGGCGCGGCCGATGGCGACAAGCGCGCCCTGATCGTTGTAGAGATCCACATCCGCCACGCCGACGCTGCGGCCATTGCGGCGCACGCGCGCCACGGCGGTCAGGCCGGTGTTAATGGCGGGCCGCAGGTAGTCGACGCGAAAGTTGATGGTGGGCAGGCCACGGCCCAGCAGCATGCCGACGGCAAAATCGCCTACCGTGTCGATCACGGCCGCCAACGGGCCGCCATGCCATTGGCCGCTGGCGGCACCCCGTTCGAACTCCGGCCGCATCGGCGCCAGCACGGTCAGTTCGCCGCGCTCGTGATCCACGGCGCTGACCGTCAGGCCTAGCCATGCGATGAAGGGCGAATCGTCGAATTTGGCCTGGATCTGGCTGGCGTTCAGCACGTCGCTCATGAGGTCACCAGCACTTTGCCGACGATCTTGCGATCTTCCAGCGATGCCAATGCCTGCGCGCCTTGCGCCAGCGGCCAGGTACGGTCCACCTGCACGTGCAGCCTGCCGCTGCGCACCAGCTCCAGCAGTTCAAGCAGGTCGTCGCGATCCCATCCGTTCGAGCCGCGTATCTGAAGTTCGAACGTCCAGATGTATCGCAGGTCTTCCTTGGGGTCGAATCCCGCCGTGGCGCCGCAGGTCAGCAGGCGGCCGCCCAGGCGCAGGCAGCGCAACGATTTCACCCACGTGTCTCCGCCGGTGAAATTCACCACGACGTCCACCCCGCCCGACTTTGCGCCGCGACGGCGGGCAGGGCGGCCAAAGCGTTCCTGCACGGCCTTCAGGAAGTCTTCCTCGGTGTACAGGATGATGTGGTCGGCGCCCAGCGCGCGCAGCGCCTCGCCTTTTTCCGGCGTGCCCGCGCAGGCAATGACTTCGGCGCCGGCCAGCTTGGCCAGTTGCACCGCACATACGCCCACCCCGCCACTGGCACCCAGGATCAGCACTTTTTCGCCGGCCTGGATCTGGCCGATGCGGTTCATCATGCGCAGCGCGGTGCCATAGGCCACCGGCAGCGCCGCCGCCTGTTCGAAGCTGACCTCGTCGGGCAGCCGAATCAACTGGTGCGCGGGTACGCGGCAAAGCTCGGCCAGGCCGCCATGGATGGTTTCGCCCACCAGCCCGCCGTCCACCCGGTCGATCGGGTCCACCAGCACGCGGTCGCCGGCTTTCCAGTCGTGGACATTCCGGCCGGTCTGCACGACCTCGCCGGCGACGTCCAGGCCGATGATCACGGGAAAGGGCAGCTTGATGCCGGGCATGCCACGGCGCGTGAATACGTCGTGGTAGTTCAAGGATGACGCACGCACACGAATGACGACGTCATCCGGCCCGGCGACGGGGTCAGGGAATTCGGTTTCCAGGCGGAGCTTGTCGTTGCCGCCGTGTTCACGCAATACGATTGCTTTCATGAATGCTTGAGGGAAAAAGGAATAGGAAAAAATAGGAAGAAATAGGAACAAATAGGACGCGGGCTTACCAGGACGCCACGCCGGCAATCGCCTGGCGGGTGATGGCAAGGCCATGGGCGAGGGCGCTGCGCCGCCACACGCTGGATACCGGCACGAAGGCGTCAATCAGGTCGGCGCGCAACTGCTTGTCGCGCGCGGCATCGGGCGCCAGCGGGGCCTTGAAACGCAGCCATTGGTCCAGCCTTAGCGCGGCCCGCATCTGCAAGCCACGCGTGCCGAACTCCACGACGGCGCCCGCCAAGGGGCGGTTGCCCAACGCCTGCTGCACGCCGCGAAACACCAGGCCCTGGTAGTCAGGTCGCGCCAGGCCATGCGGGCGCTGGTCGCGCACGCGCTCGGCGCCCCACCATTGGGCGGCCTGCGTCTGTTCTGCGCTGCCTTCGTCGTTGAAGCACAGGAAGAACGGCTCGCCGTATTCACCGATGCCGGTGTGCCAGTCGATAAACGACACGCGTTGGCTGGCGGCCAGATGTTCGTCGACGATGCGGCGCAAGATGCGGTTGGACCATTCGGGGCCGGTGCCGCCGTAGACCAGGCCGTCCGGATGCGTGTACTGGCCGCTCGCCGTTGTGTTGAACAGCACGTCGGCGCCGTGAGTTTCACGGAATTTCTCGACCTCGCGCGCGCCCGCCGCCAGGCCGGACTCCGTCCAGGCGGCCGGGATCAGATGCGGATGTAGCGTGGCGTAGTGCGGGTTGGCCGGTGTGGGACGCGTGTGGTCAATAAAGTTGCGATTCAGGTCAACGTTGTTTTCAGTCGTGCGCGAGTCGTACGCGTAGCCATACGGGTTCAACGCGTGCACCAGCACAAGGTTGACGTCGTCCGGCAAGGGCGTGCCGCCATCGGCGCGCAACCAGCCGATCTGCACGGCGGAGCCCGCCGCGCCTTCCAGCCCGTGCGTGCCGCTGATCGCCAGATGCGTGCGGGGAGCGTCGGCGCGGCCCAGCACGGCCACATCCACGCTCAGCGCGCGCCCGTGTGGGTCTTTCAACGTGGCATGTTCATGGCGGGACAGCACCGCGCCACGCGCTTGGGCTATCGCCACAAAGGCGTCGCGCGCCGCCGCGTAGTCGGTGCTGAAGCAGTCCCAATAATCGGGCAGGGCGTCGCTCATTTCAGGCCGCCTCTTGCACAAAAACTTGCAGCGCACCCGCGCCTGCTTCCGGCGGCACCACCAGTTCGCCTTGGGCGTTGGCGCGATAGTTCACCTGATTGGCGTCGAACAGCGCGCGCGTTTTTGCCAGGTCGCGCACACCGATGACCGAACCGGCAAACCAGCCGCCGCCCGCCGACGCCGGCAAACCGGCCGGAACGCGAACGCGGGGGTAACGCTGCTCGAAGGCGGCAGGGCTGAGGAAGTCGATGCGCAGGCTGCCGCGACGCACTTGCAGGCCGTTGTCAGGCAGCGCGCTGATGGCGATGGGCCCGAACACACGTTCATAGCCGGCACGCAAAGAGGCGGGGTCGGGATGCACGGCGACAAGCGATTCGATGCGGCGCGCACCATTGGCGTGGTCCTGCCATTGCGGCCGATACACCAGATGGCGCGTCAGATGGCCGCACGTGAAGAAGTCGGGCACGCCCAACAAGCCGGCCGGAAAATTCGTGTTGATCCATGCCGCGTCTTCACTGCCTTCGGGAAGATGCACGGGGCGTCCGCCGCTTTGCGGATCGTCGGCGCTGATGCCCAACCGCGCCAGTTCCTTGTGCACGGCCGTGCTGTCGGTGGTTTGCAGCGCGGTGGCGACGGGGCCTTCGTAGGCATCGTCGTAACCGCTGAAGCGCGACTCGGCTTTCAGTTCTTCTGGGAAATAAAGCAGTTCCAGATAGTTCGCATCAAGAATGATGGTCTGGTTGCGCGTGCCGCGATGGTGCCTGCCTTGCGGGGCCAGGCTGAATCCCAGCTTCACGTAGCGGTCCGTCGCCGCCCGCAGATCGTTGACCCGGATGATGTAGTGGTCTAGGCCGGTGACTGAGGGAAGAGACATCGGGATTCCTGGATTCGCGTTGGGAAGACCTGAAGTCTGTCGCACGCGGCGGCGCGCTTGAACGATTGAATTCGCATGTGGATATCTGGTTTTCATTTCATGGCCGGTACGACGCGCGGCGTGCCTGAACCAATATGAACAAATGAGAAATCGGCATTTCGCCGTGCGCATGGCGCGGGCCTACTATCGGCGGCTTCCCCCCGGCAGAACCATCACGTCGCCTTGCCAGCCCGGCATGCCTGTGCGGGTCTACCTAGGCGGCGCAAGGCTTGAACCAACATGACCGAATTGCTGCACATTCACAATTTGACGGTGGATCTTCCGCCGGGCGCCGACCGGCCGCACGCATTGAAAGACCTGACGCTTAGCGTGAAGGCGGGTGAGATCGTGTGCGTGGTGGGCGAAAGCGGGTCCGGGAAATCGTTGACGGCCGGCGCCATCCTGGGCCTGTTGCCGCAGGGCGTGCGGGCCAGCGGCGGACAGATTCGTTGGGAAGGCCAGGACCTGCTGCAAATGTCGCCCGAGGCCTTGCGCCGTTTGCGGGGCCGGCGTATTGGCATGATCTTCCAAGAGCCCATGACGGCTTTGAATCCGCTGCGCAGCGTCGGCGATCAGATAGGCGAGGTCTTTCGCACCCACACCCGTCTGCCAAACGCTGAAATCGCGCGGCGCACGCTGGACCTGCTGGAATCCGTCCGCCTGCCGAATCCCGAGCAGGCCGTACACGCCTATCCGCATGAATTGTCTGGCGGCCAGCGCCAGCGCGCGATGATCGCCATGGCCCTTGCCCTGGAACCGGCGTTGCTTATCGCCGATGAACCGACGACCGCGCTGGACGTCACGACGCAGTCGCAGATACTGCACTTGATACACGACCTGCAACGGCGCAAAGGCACCGCGGTATTGTTCATCACGCACGACTTCGGCGTGGTGGCCGAGATTGCGGATCGGGTGGCCGTGATGCAGCAGGGCGTCTTGGTCGAAAGCGGTTCCGCCGAGCAGGTGTTGGAGCGCCCACAGCATCCGTACACGCGCGCGCTGATTGCCGCGGTGCCGCCGTTGGAACCCGCCGCCGTGCGCGCGACGCTGGACGCCGATGCGCCGGTCATCTTGCAGACCCGGGCGCTGTCCAAGACGTATCGCAAGCGCGGCGCGTTCTGGCGTCCGGACCGCGTGACACATGCGCTGGACAACGTCGGCCTGACGCTGCGGGAGGGTCAGACGCTGGGTATCGTCGGCGAAAGCGGATCGGGTAAATCCACGCTGGCGCGCACGCTGCTGGGCTTGCAGACGCCTAATGCGGGCAGCATCGTGCTGGCGGGCGAGCCGCTGGCGTTCAAGGGAGCCACCGCGCGCCGCACGCATGCCAAGCGCGTGCAGATGGTGTTTCAGGATCCGTATGGGTCGTTGAACCCGCGCCAGCGCGTGGGTGAAATCGTGGCGCAAGGCCCGATGGTGCACGGCATGCCCCGGCGCGAGGCATGGGCGTTGGCACAAGAGCTATTTGAACTGGTCGGCCTGTCGGCGGATGCGGTGAGGCGTTATCCGCATGAATTTTCGGGCGGACAGCGGCAGCGCGTGGGCTTGGCGCGCGCCCTGGCGATGCGGCCGCGCGTGCTGATCGCGGACGAACCCGTCTCGGCGCTGGACGTGTCGGTGCAGGCGCAAGTGCTGGCGTTGGGGG
>NZ_JBLVOL010000049.1:21800-23529 GCF_053543755.1 Achromobacter semiaridum
GCTGGCGCGGCTGCGCCAGCAACTGGGCTTGTCCATCGTGTTCATTACGCACGATCTGCGGGTGGCGGCGCAGGTCTGTGATCACGTGGCCGTCATGAAAGACGGAAAGATCGTGGAGGAGGGAGGCTGCGCGGACGTCTTCAGACACCCCACGCATCCGTACACGCAAGCGCTGCTGGCCGCCGTACCCGGCCGCCGCTGGGACCCGGGCAGCGTGGCGGTACGGCAAGCGGCCTGATGCCCCGCTAAGCGCCCAGATATGCCCGAGCCAGCGCGCCGTCCTGCGCAATTTCCGCTGCCGTGCCGTGCGCCGCCACGCGTCCCGATTCCAGCACATAGGCCCGGTCGGCCAGGGACAGCGCCAGCGCCGCCATCTGATCCACCAGCAGTATCGTCATGGACTCCGCGCGCAGGCGGTCCAGCGCTTCGAACAGTTCGTCGATAATCTTGGGCGCCAGACCCAGCGACGGTTCGTCCAGCAGCAGGATCACCGGTTTGGACATCAAGCCGCGTGCAATCGCCAGCATCTGTTGTTCGCCGCCCGACAACAGGCCGGCGCGTTGATGCAGGCGTTCGCGCAGGCGCGGAAAACGCGTCAGCATTTCCTCGACGCGCGCCTCGCGGTCTTGCGGATGCAGGAACGCGCCCAGCCGGATGTTGTCCAGCACGCTAAGGCCGGGAAACACCTGCCGCCCCTCGGGCACCAGCACGAGCCCGCGCGCAACGATGCGGTCGGCGGCCAGGCCGTTCAGCTCGGTGCCTTGCAGGTGCATGCCGCCCTCGGCGGGCCGATGCAGCCCGGCCAGCGTGCGCATCAGCGTGGATTTGCCGGCGCCGTTTGCACCCAGCAATGCCACCATTTCGCCTTGCCGCACTTGCAGGTCGATGCCGTGCAGCACGGGGTTGGCGCCGTAGCCCGTCACCAGATTCCCTACGCCCAGTACTTCGGGGCCGATGGCCGCACCGGCCGGGCGCTGCCGGGCGGCGGGCGCGCGCCGGGCGTTTTCATCGCCCAGGTACGCCTGACGCACGGCTGGCGACTGCTGGATCTGCGTGGGGTTGCCCTTGGCCAATTCACGACCGGCGTCGATCGCCACGATGTGATCGGACACGCCCATCACCAGCGCCATGTCGTGTTCCACCAGCAGCACGCCGGCGCCCGCATCGGCGATGCGTCGCAGCAGGCCCGCCAGGCGCGTCTTGTCTTCGCGCGACAGGCCGGCGGCGGGCTCGTCCATCAACAGGATGTCGGCATCCGTGGCCAGCGCGCGCGCAATCTCGACCAGCCGCCGGTCCACGTGCGGCAGGTCGGCGGCGGGCACATCCAGCGCGCCCTCGTAGCCGCAGAAGGCCAGCAGCGCGCGGGCGCGTTGGCGCACGTCGGCCGCCAGGTAGCGGCGCGAGGCCAGCAAACCGCCCAGCCGGCCGCGCACCATGCCCAGCGCCACGTTGTCTTCCACCGTCAACGTGTCGAACAGCTGCGACGTCTGGTACGTGCGCGCGATGCCGCTGCGCGCCACGCGGTAGGCGGGCAGCGCGGCCAGCGGCGCATCGCCTAGCGACACCGCGCCGCTGGTGGGTTGGTAATAGCCGCTAAGCATGTTGATAACGGTGGACTTGCCCGCGCCATTGGGCCCGATCAGCGCGGTGACGGCGGCCGGTGGTACGTCGAACGACACGGACTGCACCGCGCGCACGCCGCCAAATGTCATCGTCAGCGCGTCCGCGC
>NZ_JBLVOL010000050.1:0-15459 GCF_053543755.1 Achromobacter semiaridum
GGCATAGGCGCTGCGCGCCAGCGGCGCCGCCGTGCTGGTAAACAACTTCCACGGGTTCATCGACATCAGGCCGCTGAAGATCCAGGTGATGGTGATGGCAGCGAACAGCAGCCCGCTGATGTGGTGCCATCGCATCATGCGTTCGCGGTAGGGCGAACGGCTGCCCGTTGCATACGGACGCGAAAAGCGCCAGCGCAGGATGCCCACCACCGTGCCCGTCAGTGCAACCAGCACACCGGCCACCGACAGCCACACCACCACGTCATGCCACCAGCGGTCCAGTACGTTGCCGCGCAGCGGATACAGCCAGTGGATCCACGCGCCCGCGTAGTTCCAGGCGCGTTCGTTGCGCGTGGCGTCCAGCACCACCGCGCCCGTGGCCGACGACACGTACAAGCGCGTGCGCGCCGGGTCGTCCATGTCGACGCGATGCAGCGGGCGGTGCACGTCCAGCGAGCCGGAATGCGTGTAGACGTCTTCGTCCACCGCTTCCTGATGGCGCGCGGCGTACCGGCCGCCGAACCACGCCAGCGCCGATGCCCTGGCTACCGAAACGTCGGCGGGGGATAGCAGTGCGCCAGTGGCGGCGTCCACCACCTTGGGCGCCGTGGAGGCGGCGCCCGGCACCACATAGACCGGGGCGCCGGCGCGCGTGGCGGCCAGGCTCAGGCCGATGGAATCGTTTGCCCCGGCCACCGCCAGCGCCTGGGCGGGCGTGACGGCAAGCGTGGCCGCGTCCAGCGGCGCCAGATGCGTCAGCCGTTCGTGCGGCGTCAGCTTGGGGTAGCCCACGTACATCATCACCACACCGGAAATAAACCACATGGCGAAGAACAGGCACAGCACGATGCCGGCCCAGCGATGGATCAGGTACAGCCAACGCTTGGCGCGCGTGGACAGTGGTGGCCCGGCGTGGCGCGCGGGCGCGCGGCTGGATGTGGTGCTCATGGCATGCCCCTTGGTCGCGCGTTCGTCAGAACCGCATTTGCAGCGTCAGTTCCACTGAACGCGGCGCGCCCAGGTAAAACATGGTCGGGCTGGAGTTGGCGGCATAGACCTTGTCGGTCAGATTGCGCACGCGCACGGTGGCGTTCACGTTGCGGTTGATCCGGTGCGACAGGGCCGCATCGAACACCGTGTAGGACGGCGCCCACACAGTGTTGGCCGCGTCCGCGTAGGAACGGCCCACATAGCGCGCGGCGACGCTGGCATTCCAGTCGGGCACGAAGGCGTAATCCACCCACAGGTTGGCCAGCCGGCGGGGCGTGTTGGTCGGCACGTTGCCATTGCGCGATACGGGCACGCCGCCCGCGGATTGCGAGAAGTCGTCGTAGCGCGGGTCAACAAAGGCCACGTTGCCTTGCACGGACAGCTTGGGCGTCAGTTGCAGGCCGCCCGCCAACTCCACGCCGCGCGCCGACTGCGCGCCCACCGGCACGCTGACGCCGGGATTGTCGGGGTCGGACGTGGCCATGTTCTTGCGCTTGATCTCGTAGACCGCCACGGTGGCCGCGCCGCGTCCATCCCAGAAGTTGAACTTGCCGCCTACTTCGGCCTGCGTGCCGGTGGTGAGCTTGTCGTTGTTCAGCACGTCGGCGAACGAAGCGGTGGCCAGCAAGCCGGAAGGCGGGTCAGCCGCCGTGGCGTACTGCGCGTACAACGCGGCTTCGGGGCTGACTTCCCAGTTAATGCCCAAGCGCCCGGTCAATGGCGAATAGCCGCGCTGCGCGCTGGCGGGCGACGTGGCGGTCACCGCGCGGCGATTGGTCAGGTCCAGGTCGATAAAGTCCTTGCGCAGCGCCGACACGATGGCCACGCCGGGCAGCACCTGCGTGCGGTTTTCCACCGTCAGCGCAAAGGTGCGGATACGGTTCTCGCGGTCGGGCTTGTGGCCGCGCGTCATGCCGGGAATAGCGTAGAAGTCGCCGGGCGAAAAGTCGTACGGGTCCACGGCATCAACCTGGCCGTTGATGCTGGTCGGAAAGCGCGTGACCTTGTTCTGGCTGATGTCGGCGCCAAACGACCAATCGCTGGGCAGCCCGGCAAGCGTCGAGCGGTACAGCCCTTCGATGCGGTTGCCGGTCAGCGTTTGTTCGTGCCGTTGCAGCAACGCGCCGGAACGCAGCACCAGGCTGTTGCCGGCATTGAAGCGATAGCTTTCCAGGTTGCGAAAATCGCGGTCGGCACGATAGTGGTACAGCGTGTTCTTCAGCGTCAGGTTCGAGCCCGCGCGCCATTCGGTGATGGACCGCGCCCACAGGATGGACTGCTCGTACAGGCCGTCGTTGACGTTGTAGTTCTTGAAGCGCGTGCCGTCCATGATGTGGCCCGCGCCCTGCACGACGCCGTTGGCGTTGGTCTTGAGCGGTGTGCCCCAGTAGGGGCGGTCGACCTGTTCGCGCTGGTATTCAAAGGCAAACGTCTGGGTCACGTCCGCGCCAAAGTCAGATAGCAACGATGCCGCCACTTGCGTGGCGCGGCTATGGTTGCCGTCTACCCAACCGTGGCTCGAGCCGGTGTTGGCGTCGATGCGCAGGTAGTGGCCCTGGCCGCCCGCGTCACCCGCCAGCTGCTGGTTCAGGCCGATGGAATATTGGCGGCTGTCGTACGAGCCCAGGCGGAATTGGCCGTCGTGGAAAGTGTCGCGTTCGGGCAGCTTGGTGACGACGTTGATGGCGCCACCCACCGCGCCCGCGCCGAACAGAAACGTGGAAGGGCCGCCGATGGCTTCGACGCGATCGTAGATCCAGCTGTCCACCGGGCGGCCGGCAATGGCGTCGTACTGCACCGAAATGCCGTTGAACAGTTGCGACACCTGGCCACCGGAAAAGCCGCGATAGCTGACCGCACCGGCGTTGCCGGGGGGAGAGGCGTTGTCCACGCCCGGAATGCCGCGCGCGATGTCCTGCGTGTTGAGCGAGCCGCGCGCTTCGATCTGCTCGCGCGTGATGACGGTGACGCTGGCCGGCGTTTCGCGCAGGGTCAGGCCCAGGCGGCTGCCGGTGCTGTCCTTGATGTCCAGGTCGATGGGGCCGTTGGGCGCGGGCTCAACATGGCCCGCGCCGTAAATGGTGGTGGGCGCCAGGGTCGTAACAGCGGGTTCGGCGGCCTGGGACAGGGCGGGTGCGCTGGCCATGACGCCCAGCAGCAAGGTGTACAGAGACGTGTGTTTCATGATGCATGCCTGCAAACGGGCGAGCGCGTCCGGCACGCCGCCGGAATGCAGGCGGTGCGCGGGAAAGGCTCAAGGTCTGGATGACGACGGGGCCATGCCTCGCGCATCACGGCGCGAACAGGGTGGGTCGGCTAAAGACGGCAAGCTGGGCGATGGGTCGTGCTGCGCACACAGTGGGCCACCAGGGGCCACCAGGGCCACCAGGGGCCACGAAGGGGCCACGAAGGGCCACGAAGGGAGCCGCGAACGTGTGAGTGGTTGACTCAGCGCCAGCTTAGTTGGCGGGCGGTGCGCGCGGCTGAACCGCGCTCCAGGCATGAAGGGGGGTTGCCGCCAGGAAGAACAGCGGCGGGTAGGTCGTGGCGCGGCCCACGGGAAGGGGCAGCACCGGCACGGGCGTGGGCAGGATGCCGACGTCGGCCTGGGGATTGCGGCACAGCGGGCAATGGTGGTTATCGCCATGGCCGTTGCCGGCATGACCGTCTTGCGAGGCGTCCTGCGGGCCATCGTGCACGACGTCCAGCGTCATCATGCCGCTGTCGTCCGCGCCACCGGCGCAGACATCGACCTGGATGCGATGGATGTGATGGCCGTCGGGAGACAGGCTCAGGGCATGGGCTAGCGACGGCGCCAACGACGCCCACAGGATCGCGGCAAGCGCGGTCCACACGGTGGGGCGGGTCAGGAAAGTAGCGAAGCACATGGAGCCGGATTATATCGGAGCAGTTTTCCGATGCGCGCGCAAAGTCAAAAGAATCTCAACCCGCCTTGCGCCGGCGCAGGGCTGGTGTTCAAACCGACAGATGCCGCCGCACGTCGTCGCCGTCGATGGCGCTACGGTCGCCGCTGGCCACCACCTCGCCGCGCGACAACACCACGAACTGATCGGCCAGCTCGCGCGCGAAATCGAAGTACTGCTCGCATAGCAGGATGGCGATGTCGCCGCGCTGGCGCAGCATGTGGATCACCCGCGCGATGTCCTTGATGATGGACGGCTGGATGCCTTCGGTGGGCTCGTCCAGGATGATGAGCTTGGGCTCGGCCACCAGCGCCCGCGCAATCGCCAGCTGCTGCTGCTGCCCGCCGGACAGGTCGCCGCCGCGCCGTGACAGCATGCTTTTCAATACGGGGAAAAGTTCGAAGACTTCTTCCTTGATGCGACGCGCGCGTGCCGCGGGCTTGGTGGCCATGCCCATCAGGATGTTCTCTTCCACCGTCAGCCGCGCGAAGATGTCGCGGCCCTGCGGCACATAGGCCATGCCACGCGCGGCGCGCTGGTGCGGCGCCAGCCGCGTGATGTCGGCGCCGTCGAATGTGATGTTGCCGCTGGCCACGGGCAGCACGCCCATCACGCATTTCAGCAAGGTGGTCTTGCCCACGCCATTGCGGCCCAGCAGCGCCAGGCATTCGCCCTGGCGCACCGACATCGATACGCCGCGCAGCGTGTGGCTGCCACCGTAGTATTGGTTGATCGTGCTTACGTCCAGCATCTTTAGCGCCCCAGGTAGACTTCGATCACGCGCGGGTCGGCCTGCACCTTGCTCATCGGCCCTTCGGCCAGCACCGAGCCTTCGTGCAGCACCGTTACCTTGCCCGTGCCCGCGATCTGGTTGACGAAGTCCATGTCGTGTTCCACCACCATCAGCGAATGGCGGCCCCGCAGCTCGTTCAGCAGTTCGCCGGTGCGTTCGGTTTCGGCATCGGTCATGCCGGCCACGGGTTCATCCAGCAACAGCAGCTGTGGCTCCTGCATCAACAGCATGCCGATTTCCAGCCACTGCTTCTGCCCGTGCGACAGCAAGCCGGCCGGGCGCCGCACTTGCGCGCGCAGGCGGATCAGGTCCAGCGTTTCGCCAATCTTGTCGGCCTGCTCGCTGCTCAGGCGCGAGAACAGCGTGGGCCGCACGCGCTTGTCCGTCTTCATCGCCAGCTCCAGGTTTTCAAACACGCTGTGCTGCTCGAAGACCGTGGGGCGCTGGAACTTGCGGCCGATGCCCGCGTGCGCGATCTGCGCTTCGTTCAAGGTTGTCAGGTCTATGCTCTGGCCGAAGAAAGCAGTGCCTGCCGTGGGCCGGGTCTTGCCGGTGATGACGTCCATCATCGTGGTCTTGCCCGCGCCGTTGGGGCCGATGATGCAGCGCAGTTCGCCCACGCCGATGTCCAGCGTCAAGTCGTTCAGCGCCTTGAAGCCGTCGAAGCTGACGGTGATGCCTTCCAGGTACAGGATGGCGCCGTGGCTGGTATCCAGGCCCTTGGGGCTGACGCGGCCATAGCCGGCATCGCCGCTGGGGCCGCCGTCCAGCATGGCTTGTTCGGTATGCGTGCTGGTCATGCCTTCTTCTCCTGCCAGCGTGCCGTGATGCGGCGGGCCAGGCCCACGATGCCGGTGGGCAGGAACAGCGTTACCAGCACGAAGATCAGGCCCAGCGCGTACAGCCAGAATTCCGGCAGCACGCTGGTGAACCACGTCTTCAGGCCATTGACGGCACCCGCGCCGATGATGGGGCCGACCAAGGTGCCGCGCCCGCCGGTAGCTACCCAGATCACCATTTCAATCGAGGTTTCGGTCGACATTTCGCTGGGGTTGATGATGCCCACCTGCGGCACGTACAGCGCGCCCGCAATGCCGCACAACACCGCCGACAAGGTCCACACGAACAGCTTGAATCCCAAGGGGTCGTAGCCAATGAAGCGCAGCCGGCTTTCGGCGTCGCGCACGGCGGTCAGCACGCGGCCCAGCTTGGACTGCGTGATCACGCGCGCCAGGATCAGCGCGCCCGCCAGCGCGGCCAGCGTGATCCAGTACAGCGCGGCGCGCGTGCCCGGCGCGGTGATGTCAAAGCCCAGGATGCGCTTGAAATCGGTAAAGCCGTTATTGCCGCCAAAGCCCGTGTCGTTGCGAAAGAACAGCAGCATGGCGGCGAACGTCAGCGCCTGCGTGATGATGGAAAAGTACACGCCCTTGATGCGTGAGCGGAAAGCAAAGTAGCCGAACACAAAGGCCAGCACGCCAGGCACCAGCACCACCAGCAGCATCGCGTACCAGAAGTGTTCGGTGTAGGCCCAGTACCAGGGGTAGCTCTTCCAGTCCAGGAACACCATGAAATCGGGCAGGTTGCTTTGATAGACGCCGTCGCGGCCGATGGCGCGCATCAGATACATGCCGTGCGCGTAGCCACCCAGTGCAAAGAACAGGCCATGCCCCAGCGACAGGATGCCGGCGTAGCCCCACACCAGGTCCAGCGCCAGCGCCGCCATCGCGTAGCACATGAATTTGCCCAGCAGCGCCACGGCATACGCGGACACGTGCAGCGCATGGCCCGGCGGAAACACCAGGTTCAGCAACGGCAGCAGCGCCAGCAGCGCGGCCACCACGGCCAGGGCCGTCCACGCGCGGCCCGAAAAGAGCGGGCGGCGGGTCAGCAGGGTCAGATCGGTCAGCGCGGTCTGTTTCATTCAACGCTCCGGCCGCGAGGGGCGAACAGGCCTTGCGGCCGCTTTTGGACAAACAGCACGATGAGCACCAGGATGGTGATCTTGGCCATGACGGCGCCCGCATAGGGCTCCAGGAATTTGTTGACGCCGCCCAGCCCCATGGCCGCGATGACGGTGCCGGCCAACTGGCCCACGCCGCCCAGCACCACCACCATGAACGAGTCGACGATGTAGCCGCGCCCCAGGTCGGGCCCCACATTGCCCAGCTGCGACAAGGCCACGCCGGCCAGGCCCGCAATGCCCGAGCCCAGGCCAAAGGCCAGCATGTCCACGCGTCCGGTCGGCACGCCCACGCAATCGGCCATGCGCCGGTTCTGCGTGATGGCGCGCACGAACAGCCCCAGGCGCGTGTGGTTCAGCAGCAGCCACACCAGGAACACCACAAAGAAGGCAAAACCGATGATGACGATGCGGTTGTAGGTCAGCACCAGCCCGCCCAGCACCGTGATGCCGCCGGACATCCAGCTGGGGTTGCCCACTTCCACGTTCTGCGCGCCAAACAGCGTGCGCACGCCTTGCATCAGCATCAGGCTGATGCCCCATGTGGCCAGCAACGTTTCCAGCGGCCGGCCATACAACCAGCGAATGACGGTGCGTTCCAGCGCCATGCCGACCAGCGCCGTCACCACGAAAGCCAGCGGCAGCGCCGCCACCACATACCAGTCCAGCCAGCCCGGCAGCCACGCGCGAAACAGGGTCTGCACCACATAGGTCACGTACGCGCCGATCATCAGCAGTTCGCCGTGCGCCATGTTGATGACGCCCATCAGGCCGAAGGTGATGGCCAGCCCCAGCGCGGCCAGCAGCAATACGCTGCCCAGGCTGATGCCGTAGAACAGGTTGCCCGCCCATTCAATCGTGGCCAGGTGGCGGTCGATCTGCTTGAGCGCGGTGGCGGCGGCCTCGCGCACGCCGGCGTCAGGGTCGGTGTATGCACCGTCGCGCTCTTGCGTCAGCGCGGCAAGGGTCGGGCGGAACGCGGCGTTGCGCGTGTTGCCCAGCAGTTCCACGGCATGGCGGCGCTTGGCCGGGTCGGCGCTCTTCAATTCCAGGTTGGCCTGCGCGATCAACAGCGCGTCGCGCACGGCATCGTTCTTTTCGGTTGCCAGCGCTTTTTCAAGCATGGGCAGGCGGGCAGGATCGCCCGTCTGCTGCAAGCGGCGCGCCGCGTCCAGCCGTTCATTGGGCTTGTCCGAGAACAAGCGGGAACCCGCCAGCGCGGCCTCGATGGCGCGGCGCAGGCGGTTGTTGATGCTGACGGTGCCGGAACCCGAAGGCAGTTCCACGGCCGCGCCCGTTGTCGGATCGGTGGCGCGCGCGCTGTCGATGCCGATCAGCACGCGTCCATCCGGCGTGGCATAAAGCTGGTCATTGCCCAGCGCCTGCAAGACGGCCGCCGCGCCGGCTTCGGGCAGCTGGCCCAGCGCGGCAATCGCTTGCAGCTTGGCGTCCGTGTCGTCGCCGGCCAGTGGCGCAAGCAGGGCCGGGTCCACGCCCGCTGCCGCCGCGGGCGCGGTCAGCAGCGGCATGGCAAGCAGCCATGCAATAAGAAGACGACGCAAAACGTGTGCGATTGCCGCGATGTGCATGGCTGCTGTTTCCCTTAGAGGCCTTGCTTGCCTTCGTTACCCGGGATGTACGGGCTCCAGGGTTGGGCGCGGATCGGGCCCTTGCTCTTCCACACCACGTTGAACTGGCCGTCTGCCTTGATCTCGCCGATGTAGACGGGCTTGTGCAGGTGGTGGTTGGTCTTGTCCATTTCGATGGTGTAGCCGTCGGGTGCGTTGAACTTCTGGCCGCCCATCGCCGCAATCACCTTGTCCACATCGGTGGTCTTGGCCTGTTCCACGGCCTGCTTCCACATGTGGATGCCGACGTAGGTGGCTTCCATCGGGTCATTGGTCACGACCGTGCCGGCGTTGGGCAGGTTCTTGGCCTTGGCGTAGGCCTTCCACTTCTTGATGAACTCCTCGTTGACCGGGTTCTTCACAGACTGGAAGTAGTTCCACGCGGCCAGGTGGCCGACCAGCGGCTTGGTGTCCACGCCGCGCAGCTCTTCTTCACCCACCGAGAACGCCACGACCGGCACGTCGGTAGCCTTCAGGCCGGCGTTGCCAAGTTCCTTGTAGAAGGGCACGTTCGAATCGCCGTTAATGGTCGAGATGACGGCCGTCTTGCCGCCGGTGGCGAACTTCTTGATGTTGGCCACGATGGTTTGGTAGTCGGAATGGCCGAACGGCGTGTAGACCTCGTCGATGTCGCTGTCCTTGACGCCCTTGGAATGCAGGAAAGCGCGCAGGATTTTGTTGGTGGTGCGCGGATAGACGTAGTCGGTGCCCAACAGCACGAAGCGCTTGGCGCCGCCGCCGTCCTCGCTCATCAGGTATTCCACGGCCGGGATCGCTTGCTGGTTGGGCGCGGCGCCGGTGTAGAAGACGTTCTTCTCAAGCTCTTCGCCTTCGTACTGCACCGGGTAGAACAACAGGCCGTTCAGTTCCTTGAACACCGGCAACACCGACTTGCGCGACACCGACGTCCAGCAGCCAAACACCACCGCCACCTTGTCCTGCGACAGCAGCTGACGGGACTTCTCGGCGAACAGGGGCCAGTTCGACGCAGGGTCCACCACCACGGCTTCCAGCTTCTTGCCCATCACGCCGCCGTTGGCGTTGATTTCGTCGATGGTCATCAGCGCAACGTCTTTCAGCGACGTTTCCGAGATGGCCATGGTGCCCGACAGGGAATGCAAGATGCCGACCTTGATGGTGTCTTCGGCGGCGAATACCTGCGGCATCCAACCGGACATGGCCAACAGGCTCACGGCGGTCAGTTGCTTCAAGGCTAGTCTGCGTTTCATGGTGACTCCTGAATGGAATGTGCCGGACGCACCGGCAGGAACGATCTCTAACAACACCTGACAACAAGGACCTCAAAGCAAAAGGCATGCCAAGTGCGTGGCGCGTGTCGGGCCGCTGTATGAAGAGGGGGTGTTTACGCGAATGCCGGCGCGCGTTGCGCGCGCGTCATGGCCGGATCAAAACAGTGCCGCGTGCACAAAACAGGTGCGTGTCCTGCCCGCTTGCGGTGCGGGCGATGCGCGCGCGGCGGGCGCGCGACGTCGATTGCGTGGGGCCATGCGCCGCGCGCCAGAGGGAAACGCCGCCGGCCCGCCAACATGGCACGGCTATTGCTTGGGAATCCGTACTTGTATACAAGAAAGGATTCCAGCATGAATGCCGCAGCAACCCAGACGAGCCCCATTGGTTGGACCATCGCGCAATGGCAGGCCGCCTACCGCGACACCGGCGCGCAACCCGATGTGCTTCTGGCCCACTACGCCGCGCCGCAAGACGGGCCTGTGGACAATGCCTGGATATGCCGGGTGGACCGCGCCACGCTGGATGAGCAGCTGGACGGCCTGCGCTTGATGCTGGCCGCCGCGGGCGGCGACATGACGCGCCTGCCGCTGTACGGTGTGCCGTTCGCCATCAAGGACAACATCGATGCGGCGGGCTGGCCCACCACGGCGGCTTGCCCGGAGTTTGCCTACACCGCACAGGAAGACGCGACCGTGGTGCAGCGCCTGCGCGCGGCGGGCGCCATCCTGATCGGCAAGACCAACCTGGATCAATTCGCCACCGGCCTGGTGGGTACGCGCTCGCCGCATGGCGCGGTGGCCAACACGTTCAACCCCGACTATGTCAGCGGCGGGTCCAGCTCGGGGTCGGCATCGGTGGTGGCGCGCGGCATTGCCGCGTTTTCGCTGGGCACCGACACCGCCGGTTCGGGCCGCGTGCCGGCTGGGTTCAACAACATCGTGGGCCTCAAACCCACCAAGGGCTGGCTCAGCACGGCGGGCGTGGTGCCGGCGTGCCGCACGCTGGACTGCGTGTCGATCTTTGCGCTGACGGTGGCCGACGCGGAGCTTGTTGCCGAGGTTGCGGGCGGCTACGACGAACGTGATCCGTATTCGCGCCAGATGCCGGCCGGCGCCTCGTTGCCGTGGCCGCGCGCGCCCAAGCTGGCGGTGCCCGCCACCTTGGAATTTTTTGGCGATGCGCAGGCCGCCGCCGTGTTCGAGGACGCGGTGCGCGCGTTGAAGGACACGGGCGCGCAAGTGCAAGCCATTGACTTTGCCCCTTTCAATGAACTGGCGGCGCTGCTGTATCAGGGGCCGTGGGTGGCGGAACGTTTCGCTGCCGTGGAGGCGTTGTGGCAAACCCAGTCCGACGCGATCAACCCCGTCGTGCGCGGTATTGTCGAGCAGGCCGCCAACTACAGCGCGCTGGATGCGTTCAAGGCGGAATACCGCCGCGCGGAATTGACGCGGCAGATTCATCAGGCCCTGGCCGGCTTTGACGCGCTGGTTGTGCCGACGTCGCCGTCGATCTACACCATTGCCCAATTGCAGGCCGACCCCGTCACGCTGAATTCGCGTCTGGGCGTGTACACCAACTTTGCCAACCTGGCCGACCTGTCGGCGCTGGCCTTGCCCGCCGGCATGCGCCCGGACGGCTTGCCGTCGGGCATCACCGTGATCGGCCTGGCCTGGCAGGACCGCGCGCTGGCGCAGTTTGGCCGCCTGTGGCAAGCGCAACGCGGGTTGCCGCTGGGCGCGACGGGCGCACCGCTGCCCGCCGGCATCGACGCCGCGCGCGCGCCTGCCGACACGGTACGCGTGGCGGTCGTGGGCGCGCATCTGACCGGCATGCCGCTGAACCATCAACTGACCTCGCGCCACGCGGTGCTGGTGGAAAAGACCCGCACGGCGGACGACTACCGCCTGTATGCGCTGGCCAACACCACGCCGCCCAAGCCGGGGCTGGTGAAGTCCGAATCCGGCGCACCCATCGAGGTGGAACTGTGGGACGTGCCGGTGACGGCTTTCGGCGCGTTCGTGGCCGAGATCCCCGCGCCCCTGGGCATCGGCACGCTGGAGCTGGAAGACGGCCGGCTGGTCAAGGGCTTTATCTGCGAACCGCGCGGCCTGGATGGCGCGCGTGACATCACCGCGTTTGGCGGATGGCGCGCGTATCTGGCCAGCCTGTCCGCCAACGCCGCCACCCCCCGCTAACCCCTTCAAGCCACTGGGAGCCGAACCGTGTTCGATACCGTTCTGATTGCCAACCGAGGCGAAATCGCCGTCCGCGCCATCCGCACCCTGAAGCGCCTGGGCATCCGCAGCGTGGCCGTGTATTCCGACCCCGACCGCAACGCCGCGCACGTGCGCGAAGCCGACGTGGCCGTGGCCCTGGGTGGCGAGAAAGCCGCCGACAGCTATCTGCGCATGGACCTGCTGCTGGCCGCCGCGCGCGAGCACGGCGCGCAAGCCATCTACCCGGGCTATGGCTTCCTGTCCGAAAGCGCCGACTTCGCCGAGGCTTGCGAGGCGGCCGGCATCGCATTCGTGGGCCCCACGCCCTTGCAGATTCGCGAGTTCGGCTTGAAGCACCGCTCGCGCGAACTGGCCGCCGAAGCGGGCGTGCCGATGACGCCGGGCACGGGCTTGCTGGCCAGCTTGGGTGAAGCCTTGTCGCAGGCCGAGCGCATCGGCTACCCCGTCATGCTCAAGAGCACGGCCGGCGGTGGCGGCATTGGCTTGTCGCGCTGCGAGAACGAAGCGGAACTGACCGTGGCGTTCGACAGCGTGCAGCGCATGGGCGAACACTTTTTCCGCGATGGCGGCGCGTTCATCGAGCGCTATGTGGATAACGCGCGGCACGTGGAAGTGCAGATCTTTGGTGACGGCGCGGGCCGCGTGTTGGCGCTGGGCGAACGCGATTGCTCGGTGCAGCGGCGCAATCAGAAAGTGATCGAAGAAACGCCCGCGCCGCTGCTGCCGGCCGCAACGCGCGCGGCGCTGCTGGCCGCCGCCGTGCAGCTGGGCGAGTCGGTGAACTACCGGTCGGCGGGCACCGTTGAATTTATCTACGACCCGGCGCGCGACAGCTTTTATTTTCTTGAGGTCAACACCCGCCTGCAAGTCGAACACCCCGTCACGGAAGCGGTCACGGGGTTGGACCTGGTGGAATGCATGTTGCGCGTGGCGGCAGGCGAAGCGCTGGACATCGCGGCGATGTCGCGCGCGCCGCAAGGGGCGTCCATCGAGGTGCGCCTGTATGCCGAAGACCCGTTGCGCCAATTCCAACCGTCGCCGGGCGTGTTGACCGAAGTGTTCTTTCCCCAGGGCGTGCGCGTCGATGGCTGGGTGGCGACCGGCACCGAGGTGCCCGCGTTTTACGACCCCATGCTGGCCAAGCTGATCGTGCACGCGGATACGCGCGATGCGGCCTTGGACAAGCTGGCCGATGCGCTGGCGCGCACGCGTCTGCACGGCATCGCCACCAACCTGGACTACCTGCGCCAGATCGTGGCCGACGAACGCTTTCGGGCGGGCAAGTTGTCCACGCGCTTTTTGGAGAGCTTTGCGTATCGGCCCGCCGCCATCGAAGTGCTGGAAGCGGGCACCTACACCAGCGTGCAGGATTATCCAGGCCGCACGGGCTACTGGGACATCGGCGTGCCGCCGTCCGGCCCGATGGATGACTACGCGTTCCGGCTGGCCAACCGCATCGTCGGCAACGCAGCGGATGCAGCGGGCATCGAGGCCACGCTGGTCGGCCCGACCCTGCGCTTTCATGGCGACACCATCGTGGCGCTGACGGGGGCCGAGTGCGCGGCCACGCTGGATGGTGAACCGGTGCCGATGTGGCAGCCCATTGCCGTGCGTTCGGGCCAGGTGCTGGCCACCGGCCGCGCGCTGTCCGGTTGCCGTAGCTATCTGGCCGTGCGCAACGGTCTGGACGTGCCCGTCTACCTGGGTAGCCGCTCGACCTTTGCGCTGGGCCAGTTCGGCGGCCACGCCGGCCGCACGCTGCGCGTGGGCGACATGCTGGCCATCGTGCGCCCCGAGCTGGACGCGTCGCCCGCCGCGCCGTTGGCGCCGCCCATGGCGGCATCGGCGGAGCTGATCCCGGTGTATGGCAACACCTGGGAAATCGGCGTGCTGTACGGCCCGCATGGCGCGCCGGACTTCTTTCAGCCCGAGGCCATGGACACGTTCTTCGCGGCGGAATGGGAAGTGCACTACAACTCGAACCGCCTGGGCGTGCGTTTGATCGGACCCAAGCCCACCTGGGCGCGCGAGAACGGCGGCGAGGCGGGCTTGCATCCGTCCAACATCCACGATTGCGAATACGCCATCGGCAGCATCAACTTCACGGGCGACAGCCCCGTCATCCTGACGCGTGACGGCCCCAGCCTGGGCGGCTTTGTATGCCCCGTCACCATCGCCAGCGCCGAACTCTGGAAGGTGGGGCAGGTCAAGCCCGGCGACCGCATCCGCTTCGTGCGCATGGACTATCCGCGGGCGGTGGCGCTGCAAGCGGCGCAGGACCAAAGCGTGGCCGCGCTGTCGGGCGTGGCGCCCGCCGCGACCGAGCCCACCCCGGTGCCGGCCACCGTGTCCGAGACCATCGTGGCCGCGCTGCCCGCCGAGGGCGCGCGCCCGTCGGTGTCGTACCGCCAGGCGGGCGACGGCTATCTGCTGCTGGAATACGGCGACAACGTGCTGGACCTGGCGCTGCGCATGCGTATCCACCTGCTGATGGAGGCGCTGAACGCCGATCCGATCCACGGCGTGAAAGAGCTGTCGCCAGGCGTGCGTTCGTTGCAGATCCGCTATGACAGCCGTCAGATCCTGCAAGGCGCGCTGATCGAACGCCTGCTGGAAATCGAAGCGGGCCTGGCCGATGTGGCTACGCTGAAAGTGCCCACGCGCGTGGTTTACCTGCCGATGGCGTTCGAGGATACGGCCACGTTGGGCGCCGTGCAACGCTATCAGGAAACGGTGCGCGCCAACGCGCCGTGGCTGCCGAACAATGTGGACTTCATCCAGCGCATCAACGGGCTGGCCAGCCGCAACGATGTGCGCGATATCGTGTTCGACGCCAGCTACCTCATCATGGGCCTGGGCGACGTGTATCTGGGCGCGCCATGCGCGGTGCCGATCGACCCGCGCCACCGCCTGCTGACGTCCAAGTACAACCCGGCGCGCACCCATACCGCCGAAGGCACGGTGGGCATCGGCGGCGTCTATATGTGCATCTATGGCATGGATTCGCCGGGCGGCTATCAGCTGGTGGGCCGCACGTTGCCGATCTGGAACAAGTTCCTGAAAAACCCCGTGTTCCAGGACGGCAAGCCGTGGCTGCTGCGCTTCTTTGATCAGGTGCGTTTCTACCCCGTGACCGAGGCGGAACTGGACGTGCTGCGCGAAGACTTCCGCGAAGGGCGCGCCACGGTGCGCATCGAAGAAGAAGTCTTTGACTTCGCCGCCCACCAGCGCTTCCTGGCCGATCAGGCCGACAGCATCGCCCTGTTCCAGACGCGCCAGAAAAGCGCGTTCGATGCCGAAGTGGCCTTGTGGAAGACGGAAGACGTGGCCGCCGAGCAAGCCGCCGAGGCGCCGGAGCCCGAGGCCGACACCGCGCTGCGCGAGGGCGAACGCCTGGTCAGCGCCGACATGTGCGGCAACATCTGGAAGATACCGGTCCAGGTGGGGCAGAGCGTATCGGCGGGCGACACGCTGGTGGTCGTCGAAGCGATGAAGATGGAGCTGTCGGTCATAGCGCCCGCATCGGGCACGGTCACGGCGATACGCTGCGTGCCGGGCAAGCCGGTCAACGCGGGCGACCCGCTGGTGGTGCTGGCCGAAGACGCCACCTGCACCGTGGCCGGATGATGCGGTTGGAATCCGTTCAGGTCAGCCCGGCGATCCGGCCCGCGCC
>NZ_JBLVOL010000050.1:15480-52727 GCF_053543755.1 Achromobacter semiaridum
CTGGCCGACCAGGTGTACCAACGCATCAAGGATGACCTGTTCGACTTTCGCATGCTGCCGGGCGAACGCTTTACCGAGGCCGACCTGGTGGCGCGGCTGGGCGTCAGCCGTACTCCGGTGCGGCTGGGCCTTGCCCGCTTGGAACGCGAAGGCTTTGTGCTGGCGCGCCCGCGCAGCGGCTGGCAGGTGCGGCCGTTTGATTTCGAACGTTTCGAGGCGCTATACGACGTGCGCGTGGTGCTGGAGCAGGCAGCGGTGGACAAGCTGTGCGCGCGCGAGCCGATGGACGACTCCGGCATCCTGGGCGCGTTGAAAGACGTGTGGCTGGTGCCGCCGCCGCAACGCATCCTGGACGGCCGGCTGGTGGCGCAGCTGGATGAAGCCTTTCATTGCTCGTTAGTGGCCGCCGCCGGCAACCCCGAGATGGCGCAGATACACCGCGATGTCACCGAGAAAATCCGCATCGTGAGGCGGCTGGATTTCACCAAGGATTTTCGGGTGGATGCCACCTACGACGAACACGCGGCGATCCTGCGCGCGGTGCTGGCAAGGCGTGGCGACGAGGCCGCGCGCATGCTGCGTTCGCATATTGAAATGAGCAAGGCGGAAGTGCGCAAGATCACGCTGCACATGCTGCATGAAGCGCGCGAAGGCGGCCGCTAACCCTGCAACTGCTTGTAGACCTCTTGCGATACGCGTTGCAGTTCGTCCCGGCTGACCGCACCGGACAGGGCATAGCCAAACTGGCCCTCCACCCAATAGAACACGCGCACCGGCCCTTCCTGCGTGAACTGGAAGGCGGTCTGCCCGCCCGCGGCTTCGCGCGTGACGTACAGCGTCAGGCGCTGCCCATCGGCCGCGCCGTACATGAATTGCGCGACCGGACCCGAGCCGCCGGGCAGCAAGCGGCCGCCCACCAGTTCATAACCCGCCTGCGATAAGGAGGGCGCGCGCACCGGCGCGCCCATGCGCTTGGTCAACCAGGTGACCAGACCTTTTTCGTTGTCGGCGCCCACTTCAACGGGGCGGCCCATGTCGGGCGCGTACACCGCGTGTGCGATGGCGGCGCGTTGGGCATAGCCGCCCGCCGCGCGTTCCGGGCTGGCGGTGGCCAATACCGTTTGCATCCGCTGCGCGTCCATGGCGCCGCGCACGGTCCATGCCGCCGCTGCGCTGACCGTGGCGATCAAACCGCCGGCCGCCAGCGCGCGCCACGGGAATTGCCGCGCGGGCGCCTTCAAGGGCAGCCGCAAGGGCAGGGGTTCATCCAGCACCGGGTCCAGCAGCGCATGCAACGCGCGGCGCTGCGCCTGCCAGTCGGACACGCGCGTCTGGTCCTGCGGATGCGTGGCCAGGAACGCGTCGACTTCGGCATGCCGCGCGGCCGGCAACTGGCCGTCCGCATAGGCATGCAGATCGGCTTCGGTGATGGGGCTGCCGGTGTTCGGAACCGGATGAAGGGATTTGTCGTTCATGTCATTTCACGCGATGCAGCCGGTTGACCGTGTCACGACCCTGCATCAACGCGCCCAGTTTTTCACGGGCGCGTGACAGGCGCGACATGACGGTGCCCAAGGGCACGTCCAGCACCTGGGCCGTGTCCTGGTAGGACAGGTCTTCCACGCAAATCAGCAACAGCACTTCGCGCTGCTCGGGGGGCAAGGCTTGCAGGCAGCGGTCCAGGTCGCGCACCTCCAGATGGTCGGTCTGCGTGGCGCGCACGGGGGCATCGGGCAGCTCGCCCGGGGCGGTCTGGTCCGCCCGCCGGTTGCTGGCGCGCACGCCGTCGATGAAGTGGTTGTGCATGATGCCGAACATCCAGGCCCGAAGCTCGCCGCGTTTTTGCCAGCGGGAAAAGCGGCTCCATGCGCGCTCCAAGGTGTCCTGGACCAGGTCGTCGGCCCGGTGCGGGTCGCCCGTCAGCCCGCGAGCGTATCGCCGCAAGCTGGGGATGCAGGCCAGGATAAGGGCCTCGTCGTCGGCGCGCATGGTCAAGCGTAAAGGGGCGGCAGGCGCGGATCAGGGCTTGATGACGTGCCAGACTTCCTTGAAGTTGTCGCCGGTCTTGTCGCCCGGCTTGGTGTCTTTGGCGTACAGGTAGACGGGCTTGCCTTTGTGCGCCCATTGCTTGGAGCCGTCGTCGCGGGTGATGACGGTCAGATCGCCCATGGGCTTGGCATCGGCGGGCGCGGCGACGGGCGGCCAGACTTTGGCGCACTGGTCGTTGCAGGCGCTTTTGCCCCCGCTGTCTTTGTCGAAGGTGTAGAGCGTCATGCCCGCGCTGTTGACCAGAATGCCGTCTTGCGTCTTGACGGCTTGGGCGTGGGCGCCGGCCGTGAACAGGGCGGCGGATCCAAGAACCAGGGCGGCGGCGATATGTTTGCGCATGTTGAGCCTCGTACGATGTGGGGGATGGGGTGACTGCCCTCTACAGACGCCTGCCGCCGGGGCTTTATTCCAGGCGGGCAAAAAGAAATTGCATCGGTCGGGTCTGCAAGGGTCAGCCGGCCGGCCGGACCGCGCCGGGGTCGTAACGCATTTCAAATTCCAGGTCGGTCTCCTTGACGGGGGTGAAGCCCAGGGCGGTGTACAGCCGCTGGGCGGGATTGCTTTTGAGCACGTTCAGCGTCACGGGCGCCCCTTGCGCATCGGCCTGATCCAGGATGCTTTCCAGCAGGCGACGACCCAGGCCACGGCCCTGGAAGTCCGGCGCGATCTGGATCTGCACGATGTGCCAGCCGGCAGGGTCGCGGTAGTGCTTGAACAGGCCGGCGGGGCGGCCGTCCACCCAGACGATGTGCGCATCGTCGAAGTGGTACTGGATGCGGGCCAGGTGGTCTGCGTCGGACGTTGGCGCGCCGGCGCGTTCAAGGTGTTCCTGCATGGTGGCCTTGCGCAACGCCAGCAGAAAAGGCACGTCTTCTTCGGTGGCCGGCTGCAAGGCCAGGGAATGAACTGGGGCGTGGGGCGCTTGGGACGACTTCATGGGGCTTCAGAGTGATTTCAGGGCGGGGTCGGGGTTTTGCGTTTGGCCAGCTTGCCGGTCTGATGAATCAGGTTATATAGCTGTTGCGCGGCCGGCGCCAGGGGGCGACCGCGCCGCGCGATCAGGCCCAGCGTGCGTGTGACGCGCGGATGCTCCAGCTTGACGCTGGTCAGCGTGGCGTGGCCGGCCAGCGGCATCGCCAGCTGCGGTACCGCCGCCACGCCCAGCCCGGCTTCCACCAGGCCCAGCAAGGTCATCACGTGGCTGACTTCAAACGCGCTGACGGTGCGCTTGCCGCTTCTGGCCAGCGCATCGTCGATCAGCAGGCGGTTGCCGCTTTCCTTGGCGACGGTCATGAAGCGTTCCTGCGACAGGTCTTCCCAGGACACGCCCCGGCGGCTGGCCAGCGGATGGTCGCGCCGCACCGCCAGCACGAAGTCCTCGCGCAGCACCGCCTTGAAATCCACATCGGGTTCCTGCGTGCCAAAAAAACTGATGCCGAAATCGGCCCGGCCCGTCACCACGCTGTTGAGCACGGTGTTGGCGGTTTCATCGATGATGCGCACGCGGATGCGCGGGAAGCGTTCGGTGTAGTCGCGAATGACAGAGGGCAGGAAGTAGTACGCCACCGATGGCACGCAGGCCACGGTGACCAGGCCGCCGCGCTGCGCGGCCAGGTCGCCGATGCTGAGCACGGCGCTTTCCAGTTCATCGATGGCGCTGCGCGCGCGTTCCAGGAAGACGCGGCCAACCTGGGTCAGGGATACGCGCCGCGTGGTGCGTTCCAGCAGGCGCGCGCCCAGGATGCCTTCCAGCTTGTCGATGCGTCGGCTCAGCGCCGGCTGTGACAGGTGCAGGTCCTCGGCCGCCGCGCGGAAGCTGGCGCGCTCGGCCACGGCCACGAAAGCCTGTAGTTCCTGCAAATCAAAATTGATGCGTGCCATGCATTAATCCATCCGTAAGTTGCAATTCACATAGTAGCCATGCCCGCGCAGAATGGCTTGCATGGAAACCATCATCCCTTGCGTCCTGATGCGCGGCGGCACGTCGCGCGGCCCCTTCTTCCTAAGCGACTGGTTGCCGGCCGACCCGGTGCAGCGCGACCGTCTGCTGTTGATGGCCATGGGCTCGCCCCATGCGCTACAGATCGACGGCCTGGGCGGCGGCAACTCGCTGACCAGCAAGGTGGCCATCGTGTCGCGTTCGACGCGGCCCGACTGCGATATCGACTACCTGTTCGCGCAGGTATCGGTGGAAAAGGCCAGCGTGGATACCCGCCCCAATTGCGGCAACATGCTGTCGGGCGCGGCGCCGTTCGCCATCGAGGAAGGTCTGGTCCAGGCGCGGGACGGCGTTACGTCGGTGCGGGTGCACAACGTGAATACCGGCGCCGTCATCGAAGCCGTGGTGCAAACCCCGGGCGGCCACCTGACTTACGAAGGCGATGCCCGCATCGACGGCGTGGCCGGGGCGGCGGCGCCCGTGCGGCTGAACTTCCTGGACGCCTGGGGCGCGGTCACTGGCCGCTTGTTTCCCACGGGGCGGCGGCAGGACACCCTGGACGGCGTGGCGGTCACGCTGATCGATGCCGCCATGCCGATGGTGCTGATGCAAGCCGCCGACTTTGGCCTGTGCGGCAACGAAGGCGCCGCGCAGCTGGACGGCAACGCCGACCTGCTCAAGCGTATCGAACGCATCCGGCTGCAAGCCGGCCTGCTGATGGGCCTGGAAGACGTCTCGAACAGCGTCATTCCGAAACCGGTGCTGGTGGCGCCGTCCCCTTCCAAAGACGGGCTGGCGTTGCAGTCGCGCTATTTCACGCCGCGCGCCTGCCATCGGGCGCATGCCGCCACGGGCGCGGTGGGCGTCGCCAGCGCCTTCCTCATGCCCGGCACGGTGGCCCACGATTGTGGCGGGCCGCCGATACAGGCGGGCTATCGCAGCGTGCGTATCGAACACCCATCGGGCGCGATGAGCATCGATGTGGACCTGGACCCGGCCAGCGGCGTGGTGCGCAGGGCGGGCCTGGTGCGCACCGCACGCAAGATCATGAAAGGGCAGCTGTACGTGCCCGGCCAGTACACCGATGCCCCCGTCTGCGTGGAGGAATCCCACGCAATGGCCTAGCCCGTTGATACCAGTCAACGGGTAATCCGGTCCGACAAAAACGGCAAAACCGCCCCGGACCCTTGATCTTTCCCTACCGTCGAAGCGACCCGTGGCCTGTCCACAGAAGTGCCGCGCGACGACCCCTGAATCAGGAGACAACCATGAAGCACCCTCACGTCAAGACCGCCTGCGCGGCCGCCATGCTGTTTGCATTCAGTGCGTTTGCGCACGCCGAGTTTCCCGAGCGTGCCATCACGCTGGTCGTCCCCACCGCGGCGGGGGGCGGCAACGACGTGCTGGCGCGCGTGGTGGGGCAGAAGATCGGCGAGCTGCTGGGCCAGACCGTCATCGTGGTGAACAAGCCCGGCGCGCAAGGGGCCATTGCGTCCGACTACGTGGCGCGTCAGCCGGCTGACGGCTACACGCTGATGCTGGGCTACATCGGCACGCACGGCATCAATCCCGCCATGCAGAAACTGAACTACGACCCCGTCACGGACTTCACGCCGATCGGCATGGTGGCCGATTCGCCCACCATCATGGTCGTGTCCACGCGCATCCCCGTCAAAGACGTGGCGGCGCTGGTGAAGTACGGCCATGAGCATCCGGATGGTCTGAACTACGCATCGGCTGGGCCGGGCACCGCACCGTCGGTCGCCGGTGAATTGTTCAATCAAGCCACCGGCATCACCATGCTGGACGTGCCGTACAAAGGCTCGGCGCCGGCGCTGACCGACACCTTGGGAGGCGTCACGCAGGTTATGTTCCCCAGCCTGTTCAGTGTGTATCCGCACCTGAAGTCGGGCATGATCCAGGCCCTGGCGGTGGCCGGGTCGACGCGCTCGGCGGCGTTGCCGGACTTGCCCACGCTGGCCGAAGCGGGTGTCACGGGCGTGGACGTGCCGCAGTGGTACGCCATCTTTGCGCCCGCCAAGGCGGCGCCGTCGGTGGTGGTGACGTTGAACAAGGCGCTGAACCAGGCCTTGGCGGACCCGGCGGTGGCGCAGAAAATCGCGGAGCAAGGCGCCGAGGTCCGCCGCGGCACGCCGGCGGAATTGGGGGCGTTCGTGGAAAGCGAAGCGGCGCGTTGGAGACAGCTGCTGGGCAAGCGCAAGCTGGCCTCGGGCTGAGCACCGTTACGGCTGCATCAGCATCAGCCGGTCCGCGTCGAAGTTCTTCAAGTTCGGGAACACCAGGCCCAGGTCGTCGCGGCCGGCGCCAAACCATGCGCCCAGCGACGCGCCCAATTGGTCCACCGCCAACGTGGGCAGCAAACGGCCGTTGTCCACAAAGCCGGGGCCGTCCAGGGCGATCTCGGGATGCGTCCCATAAAAGCGCCCGCCATTGACGGCCCCGCCCATGACCAGGTGATGCGCGCCCCAGCCGTGGTCGGAACCATTGCCGTTGGACCCCAGCGTGCGTCCGAATTCCGATGCCGTGAAGGTGGTGACGTTCTGGGCCACACCCATCGAGGCCAGGGCCCGCTGGAACGTGGCCATGGCGTCACCCAGCTCGCGCAACAGCGCGGGGTGGGTGTCGTTCAAGCCCGTGTGATTGTCATAGCCGTTCTGCGACACAAAGAACACCTGGCGCCGAGCGCCCAGCGCCTGCCTGGCGCCGATGATGCGGGCCACGATCTTCAACTGCTGCGCCAGCGGCGATGCAAAATCACCCGGCACCGCGACGTCGGCCAATGCCGCGCGCAGTTGCGTGTCGGCATCGATGGACTGGGCGGCGATGCGCGACAGCTCGCGTTCCATCAAATGTTCGCGTGGCTGTGTGATCAGCTGGCGGAGCAGCGCGGTGCAAGCGCTGGACCCGTACATATCGCGGTGCAGCAGATCGATGGAGGTGGACCCGTTGATGCCCACCCGATAACCCGCCACCTTGCGCCCGGCCAGCAGCACCGTGCTGCCGCCCGCCGTGATGCCGGTGAACGTGCGCTGGGCGTTGGCGCTTGCGAACAGGTCGGTCAGCCGGCCCCCCCAGCCCGACGATGCCCCCTCGGGCGCAAGTGCCTGCCAGTAGGCCTGCTGGTCGTTATGCGAAAACAGCTTGGGCGGCAAGGGCACGCGGGCGCTGATGTATTCGGACTTGGTCGTGGGGGCTACAAGGGGGCCGACGTTCAACAACACGGCAAGCTGCCCGTTTTCGTAAATCGGAGCCAAGGGTGCCAGCGCCGGCGCCAGCGCGAATTGCGCGCCCCCCGCAGCGGCGGCCTTGCCACGCAAGACCGTGGCGTGCAGCGCGTCGCGCGGCAAGGCGATGTCGCCGCGCGCGGCGGCGTAGGCGCGATAGGCAGGCGAGTCAAAGGGAACGATCGTGTTGTAGGGGTCGTTGCCGCCGTACAGGAAGACGCAGACCAGTGCTTTGTAGGAAGACGGCGACGCTGATGCCGGCCCGGATGCCGATGGCCCCGGCAAGGATTGCGCCGCCGCCGCACCCAGGGCCGCCAGGTTCAATGCCAGCGGCGCGGCGGCGCCCGTCGCGCCCAGCGCGCACGCGCGAAGCAGGAACGCGCGGCGGTCGGCATCGTGGCTTTTATTCATTTTTGCACCAGGTATTCGGGGCTGGCGGCCACCAGCATGATCGCGGCGCGCACGCGGTCGCGCGGCCGGTGGGCGGGCAGGGTGGCCACCGCCTGGGCGATGGCGCTGGCCGTCGTGGCGCTGAAGGCGTCGCCCGCCAGCAGCAACACCACGCGCGCCACCAGCGCGTCGGGGTCGCGCGCCAAGGCAATTTCCGGCGTGTAGGCCGTCTGCAAATCTTCCCAGCCGCGATCGGCGTAGACGGCCAGAAAATTCAGGTAGCCGGCAATGCTGGTCTCATCCGTGATCTGTAGTTCGGGCGCAACCAGATGCCGGCGGGCCAACTCGGTGACGGGCGGCGTATAACGCGGCCGAAAAAAGTTGAAGACGGTGGCCGACCGCATCGGGCTTTGCGCCAGCCGTATCGTGTTGTCGGTGGTGTCCGGCATGGCCCACGCGCCGTTGGTCGACGTGGCGCCGAACGCGCGCGCCCAGCCCGAAAAGCGCAGGATGGGCTCGCGCACCTTGCCCCAGCCGGGGTCCGCAAGATCGGGGTTGCGCGCTTCCGGGTCCAGCAAGATGGCGCGCAGCACCGCCTTGAGGTTGCCGCGCGCGCCGCTGCCATCGTCGGCAAACACGGCCGATACGCGCCGCACATAAGCCGGGCTGGGGTTGCTGGTGACCAGCCGCTGTATCAGTTGCATGCCGATGAAGGGGCCCACGTTCGGATGCGCGCAAATCGCGTCCATGGCGCGCGTCAGGGACAGATGCCCGTCGGTGCCGGCTGGAATCACCGTGCCCAGGAAGCGCTTTTCGGCCATCGAATGCAGCGCGTTGTTCAGCGCCATGGGGCGACGATGAAATTCCACGTCGGTCTCGGGGCCGTTGATGTCCCAGCCGGTGAACACGCGCGCCAACCCCTGCACGTCGGCGTTGGTATAGGTTTCGACCGGCGCGCCATTCACTTTCCTGACGGTGCCGTCGGGTTCCAATTCCAGCAGGCCGATGCTGAACAACTGCATGACCTCGCGCGCGTAGTTCTCGTCGGGATGGCGGCCGGTCTTGGGGTCTTCCTTGCGGTTGCCGCGATAGGTCAGCATGCAGCCCATCGACAGGTTCTTGGTCACGGCGGTCAGCAGCGCCTGGTAGCTGCCCAGCGCGTGCTGGGCCAGCAGGTCCATGAAGCCAGCCGCGCCGAACAGCGGCCACGAGGCCGTAATGGACTGCACGCCCACCACGAATATTTCCGACAACGCGAACGCCATGCGCGTGCGCACCTGGTCTTCCGCGCTGATGAACTTGCGCCATAGCGTGGATTCCAGCGGCGCGTTGATGCCGTTGCCCTTGAACGCCTCGGTGTTTTTTTTCTGCTGTAGCAGCCAGTCGAAATGCGTTTGGGACGGCGGCATCGCCAACTGCGCGTCCAGCCACGCGGCGTAGCCGTCGCGCACCACGGCGTCGATCAGGGCGGGGGTGGGCCCGAACGTGGCCTGCGCCAGAAAGCGCGAGGCCTGGCCGGGGGTAACTGTCATCGCAAGCCTCTCGTCGAATGCGAAAAACTACGGTACTGAACCGCGCGGCGCGCTTCAATACCGTCATTCGGACGAGAGGATTAATCCTTAAGCATGAGCCCGGGGGGTCAGACCGAGCGCGTGATGCCGCCGTCGATGCGGATGTTCTGGCCGGTGATGTAGGACGACGCGTCAGACGCCAGGAAGGCGATCAGGTCCGCCACTTCCTCGGCGGTGCCGTAGCGGCCCATGGGGATGCGCGCGCGGCGGTCTTCCTTTTCGGGCAGGCTGTCGATAAAGCCGGGCAGCACGTTGTTCATGCGCACATTGTGTTCGGCGTATTCGTCGGAAAACACTTTGGTGAACGCGGCCAGGCCGGCGCGGAACACGCCGGAGGTGGGGAACAGCGCTTCCGGTTCGAACGTGGCGTACGTAGAGATATTGACGATGGCGCCCGACTTCTGCTGCTTCATCACCGGCGCCACCAGGCGCACGATGCGCACGACGTTGAGCAGGTAGTACTCCATGCCCAGGTGCCAGTCTTCGTCGCTGATGGACAGAAGCGCGCCTTTGGGGCCGTGGCCCGCGCTGTTGACCACCGCATCGACTCGGCCCCATTTTTGCAGCGTGGTTTCCACCAGCCGGGCCAAATCTTCGGGCGAGCGGTTCGAGCCGGTCACGCCCAGCCCGCCCAGTTCACCCGCCAGGGATTCGCCCTTGCCGGACGACGACAAGATCGCGACGCGGTAGCCGTCGGCCGCCAATTTGCGCGCTGCCGCAGCGCCCATGCCACTGCCGCCCGCCGTCACGATCGCTACTTTTTCCGTGCTCATGCCTGCTCCCTGTCGGTGTGTACGAGAAAGCGGCCATTGTAGGGGGAACGCACCCAATGGAAACGGGCTGCCGCCCCGAAAAAATCGGAGCGGCAGCCCGTGTCGTCAAGGGCGCAAGACGGATCAGTCGACCAGCTTCAAGGTGCCCTTCATCAGCGCGAAGTGGCCGGGGAAAGAGCAGAAGTAGGTGTAGTCGGTGCCGGCGGCCAGCTTGCTGACATCGAAGGTGACGGAATCGGACTGCCCGCCGCCGATGACCTTGGTGTGGGCGATGACGCGCGCGTCGCCCTTCTTGACGTAGTCGTTGTCCAGGCCGGCGGCCATGCCGTCGTTGACGGCGCCCTGCATGTCGGCGGAGGTGGTCAGCACCCAGTTGTGGCCCATGACGTTCTTGGCCAGGTTGCCCGGGTGCTTGAGGTTCACGGTGAACTGCTTGCAGCTCTTGCTGACCGTGATTTCCTTCTTGTCGAACTGCATCTGGTCATTGCCGGCGATATCCACCGAGCATTCAGCAGCCAGGACCGGGGCGGATGCGGCAGCCAGGATCGCGGCCACGCAAAGTTTCTTGAACATCATTTCTTGCCTCCAACGTTTCGCAACAAGCGGATTTCCGGCCCGCGCTTGCGCGCGATGGACCGGTTTCACGACATTCTGACCCCGCTACCGGCCAGAATGCCAACGCCCGCATGAGCGGGCTTGATGCAGCGCAAGCCAAGGCGATTGAGGCGCGTGAAAGCGTGCCCGTTATGGCTTGGGGCTGACGCGCCAGATCACATTGCCCACGTCGTCGGCCACCAGCAAGTCGCCTTGACCATCGATGGCGACGCCTACCGGGCGCCCTTGCGCCTGGCCGTCCTTGTTCAGGAACCCGGTCAGCACATCGCGTGCCGGACCGTTGGGCGCGTTGTTTTCAAAGGGCACGAAGATGACTTTGTAGCCACTGCGCGGGTCGCGGTTCCAGGAACCATGCTGGCCCACGAACATGCCGCCGGCGTAGGGCGCGGGCAGCCGCGTGGCGCCGGACCAGGCCAGCCCCAGCGAGGCGGTGTGCGGGCCCAACGCATAGTCGGGCACGATGGCGCGCGCCACCAGGTCCGGACGCGGCGGCGTGACGCGGGTGTCCACGTGCTGCCCGTAATAGCTGTAGGGCCAACCATAGAAGCCGCCGTCTTTGACCGACGTCATGTAATCGGGAACCAGGTCGCTGCCCAGCTCGTCGCGCTCGTTCACGGCCGTCCACAGCGTCTTGCCATCGGGCGCCCAGGCCATGCCGACCGGGTTGCGCAGGCCCGTGGCGTAGAGCCGCTTGTTGCCGCTGGCCACATCGATTTCCCAGATGGCGGCGCGGCCTTCTTCGATGTCCATGCCGTTTTCCGCCACATTGCTGTTGGACCCGACAGACACGTACAGCTTGCTGCCGTCCGCGTTGGCAATCAGGTTTTTGGTCCAGTGGTGGTTGATGCCGGCGGGCAGGTCGGTGACGTGCACGCCGGGGGCCTGGATCCGCGTCTGGCCCAGCTGGTACGGAAAGCGCAGCACGGCGTCGGCATTGGCCACGTAGAGCTGGTTGCCGACCAGCGCCATGCCGAAAGGCGAGTTCAGGTTTTGCAACAGCACGCTTTGCGTTTCCGCCACGCCGTCGTGGTCGGCATCGCGCAGCAGGGTGATGCGATTGGCGCTGGGTGTCTTGGCGCCGGCGCGCTTCATGACGACGCCCGCCGCCCATTCCTTGAGGCCGCCGCCCGCGCCTTCGGGCTTGGGTGGCGCGTTGGTTTCCGCGACCAGCACGTCGCCGTTGGGCAGCACGTAAAGCCAGCGCGGATGGTCCAGGCCGCCGGCGTACGCGTTGACGGCCAGACCGGCGGCGGCCACGGGCTGCGCGCCGTCGGACCAGCCGACGGCCTTTGCGGTGTTGACGGTGGGGATCAGGGTGGTGTTGGGCGCGGGCAGCGTGGGGCGGGGACCCATGCCGGATTCAACGGGCAGGGTGGCCATTTCACCGCAGGAGGCCAGGAAGGCCAGCGCGGCCGCCGCGCCGATCGTCAGGCAGGCCTTCGCCAAGGGGCGCGCGGTACGCGGGGTGGGCATGATGCGACTCCAAGCCAGTGGATTCGCATCATCATACCCAGGGTTCGGCGGAGCCTCTTCAATCAATCATCGAAGCGGCTGCGCGTGACGGCGCCCGATTGCGGATCGACGTACAGCTTCACGCGTTGGCCCTGCGGGTCGTACGCCTTGACCTCGTAGCCGTGCTTGCTGGAGCGCTCGATTTCGGAGATGTTGCGGTAACCCGAGGCTTCCATCTTGTCGTACACCTGGCGTATCGTCAGCATCGGGGCGGCGGGGGTGGCGGTAGCCGGCGCTTGGGGCCCGGCCTGTGCCGGGGTTTGCGCGGCGGGCTGTGCAGGTTGCGCTTGCGCCGCGCCGCCCGCCACCAGGGCGGATGCGCTTACGGCCAAGGCTGCCAGGGTTTTTTGAATACGCGTCATGATGAGTCACTCCTAGGGCGAACGAAAGGTAATGGAACAGATAGTGATGGAACAGAAAGTGATGGAACAGAACCGGACAAAACGAGGTCGTTGTGTAGACCCTGTGCCCATTATTCGGTTTGGCCCATGAACCTTTTCTGAAGCCGTCGTTCATCTGGGGTTCATCCCCGCCACGGTATAACCGACGGTCGGTTTCTTCTTCTACCCAAAGGTCCGGCATTGCGGCAATTCCCATTTTTCAAGCGCGGACGCGGCGGCATCCTGTTGTCGGGCGGCGTATTGGCGTTGGCGCTGATCGCCGGCCCCGTCAGTGGCGTGGCCGATGAAAGCGACCACGAACGCGCGCGTCTTGCGCTGGAGGCGGGCAAGGTGCTGCCCCTGGGCGCCGTGCTGGATATCGTCGAACGTGATTTCCCCGGCCAGGTGGTCAAGGTGGAATTCGAAGAAGACGACGACGAATTCATCTACGAAATTCGCGTCCTGCAAAGCGGCGGCGGCATCCTGAAACTGAAGATCGATGCGCGCGACGGCACGCTGCTGGCCGTCAAGGGCCGCGATATCAAATTCAAGGGCAAGGACTGATGCGCATACTGGTAGTGGAAGACGAGCCGACGCTGGCAGCGCAACTGACCGCCGCGCTGCAGGCGGCGGGCTACACGGTGGATAACGCCACGGACGGCGAATCCGCGCGCTACCTGGGCGACGTCGAAGCATTCGATGCCGTGGTGCTGGACCTGGGCCTGCCGGTCATGGACGGGCTTACCGTACTGAAGCAATGGCGCGCCGCACAGCGCAACATGCCGGTGCTGATCCTGACCGCGCGCGACAACTGGCACGAAAAGGTGGCGGGCATCGACGCGGGCGCGGACGATTACCTGACCAAGCCCTTTCACATGGAAGAACTGCTGGCGCGTGTGCGCGCGCTGTTGCGCCGCAGTACCGCGCATGCCAGCGCGCAGTGGCGCTGCGGCCCACTGATGCTGGACACGCGCCAGGCCAGGGCCACGGTCAACGGGCAGGCCCTGTCACTGACCAGCCACGAATTCAAAGTGCTGTCGGTGCTGATGCAGCGCGCGGGCGAGGTCGTGTCGCGCACTGAATTGATTGAACACATCTACGCGCAGGACTTCGACCGTGACTCCAACACCATCGAGGTCTTCATCGGCCGTCTGCGCAAGAAACTGCCGCTTGACACCATTGAAACGGTGCGCGGCCTGGGTTATCGCTTGGCGGCGGCGCAATGAAGCGGTTGCGCGCGGGCATGCCGGGTTCGCTGCGGTTGCGCTTGCTGGCGGGCACGCTGGCCTGGATCCTGGTGTCGGTCGCGCTGGCGGGTTGGGGGCTGGCCAGCCTGTTTCGCCAGCACGTCACGCAGCAGTTCCAGGCCGAATTGGCCCTGCACCTGAATCAGCTCACCGCCGCCGTCAACCTGGGGGCCGACGGCCGGCCGGTGGTGGCCCCGCCGCTGAGCGCCCCCCGCCTGGAGCAACCGTTGTCGGGCTTGTACTGGCAGGTCGACCAACTGGCTGACGGCGAGCGTCCGGCGGCGATCGGCGTCGCGCGATCACGGTCGCTATGGGATCAGACGCTGGCTGCACCGGCGCCGTCCGCGCGCCACGCGGCCCAGGCCGGCGACCAGACCTACGAAACGCCGGGGCCGGCGGGGCGCGGCTTGACGGCGTTGGCGCGCACCGTCAGGCCCGCCGAGGAAGACGTCGCGCCGTGGCGGCTGGTCGTGGCCGCCGACCGGCGCGTGCTGGCCGAACCCATCGGCCGCTTCAATCACATGCTTGCCATCGCCTTGGGCGCGCTGGCGGCGGGTTTGACCTTGGCGGCCGTGGTCCAGGTTGTCGTCGGGCTGCGGCCCTTGGCGAGGTTGCGTAGGCAATTGGCCGCGCAGCATGGCGGCAACAGCCGCATCGAGGGCCGCTTCCCCAGCGAAATCCAACCGCTGGTGGACGACTTCAACAACGTGTTGGCGATGAACGCCGATATCGTCCAACGCGCGCGCACGCAGGCGGGCAATCTGGCGCACGCGGTCAAAACGCCGCTGACCATCCTGGCCAACGGTGCCGCCAGCCAGCCCAACGTACCGGCATCGCTGGTGAACGAGCAGGTGGCCATGGCCAACCGCCAGATCGACCACCACCTGGCGCGGGCTCGCGCCGCCGCGTCCTCCGGCGCCGCCGACGGCCGCGCGCCGGTGCGCGAGGCCACTGAAGGCATCGTGCGCGTCATGCAGCGCTTGTATGCACAGCGCGATCTGCACATCGATATGAACGGCTTGCCGGACACGTTGCGCTTTCGAGGCGAAGCGCAGGACTTGCAGGAGATGCTGGGCAATCTGCTGGACAACGCCTGCAAATGGGCGCGTAGCCAGGTCCGGGTGGCCGCCGAACCCGCGGATGTGGGGCGCTTGCTGATGCACATCGATGACGACGGCCCCGGCATTGACGACGAAGCGCGCGAACGGATTTTCCTGCGCGGTGTGCGCATGGACGAGCAACGCCCCGGCTCGGGCCTGGGGTTGGATATCGTGCGCGATCTTGCCGGCACCTACGGCGGCGAGGTGCGGGCGGGGCGCTCGCCATTGGGTGGCTTGCGCGTGTCGTTGTGGCTGCCCGCCGCTTGAACCGCGGCGTATCGCAGCCGCTATCGCAGCCGCTATCGCCGCCGAAGGTTTACTTCACCAGGGTGACGGGCACATCCGCCAGTTGCAGCACCTGATTGGCGACCGAGCCCACCAGGATGTTGACGAGCGTACCGTGGCCCCGCGTGCCCATCACGATGCGGGCGCAATGCTGGTCGCGGGCGTAGCCGGCGATTTCGGTGGCGGGGTGGCCGAACAGCACCTGGCTGGCATGATCCGTACCCGTTGCGTCCAGCAACTGCCGCGCATCGCGCGTGGCTTGCTGGCCTTCGCGGGCGTAGAACTCGTCGATCATGTCTTGCGTGATCAGGCGCGACACGCCGGCGCGGCCATGCGTGGGCGTCTGGACGTTGAGCAGATGGATGCGCGCGGACGGCGCGCCTTCGGCCAATTGACGGGCGTACAGCACTGCGCGGTTGGCATTGTCGGAGCCGTCGACCGGGACAAGGATGTTCAACATGATTGCTCCTGTGTGCGTTACTTGACCAAGGTGACGGGCAAGTCCGTCAGGTGCAGAACGCGCGTGGCGATGGAGCCCAGGAATAGCGAGGACACCGAACCCAGGCCACGTGAACCCATGAAGATTTCATCCGCGTTTGCCTCACCCGCCACGCGAATGATGGTCTCGGCAGGTTCACCGGTTTCGACGCGCGCGTCGAATGGCACACCGGCTTTGGCGAGCAGGTCGCTGGCGCCTTGCAAGGCTGCGCGGGCTTCGTCCTGGTGGTACGCATCAATGTCGGCTTGCTCTAGACCGCGTCCGATCTTGCCCGACTTGAGCGGAATCTGAACCGTCAGCAATTCAACATGCGCGACGGGATCGTAAGCGCGTGCCGCCAGCAAGGCTTGGACGGCGTGCAGCGCGGGCGGCGAGCCGTCGACGGGTATCAGGATGCGTTTCATGCGCGTCTCCTTGGTTGCGAGCCTGGGCAGGCGGATTTTTCTACTGTATTCGAATTATTTGCCGGTTGCGGGCCGAGGACGCTGCGCTGGATCAAGCCGGGTGAATACAACGGCGGTGCCGCGGTGCAAGTGGCGCCGATGACGACGTCGCACCACCTGCTACGCGCGGCCATGCACGCTGCGTTGCTGAATGCTTGGCTCTGTTGCCCGCCAGGCTCGTCGCCTGCAAAGTCGCCCCAGGGCTGCCGCTATCGCCAGCGCGCCGGTGTTTCAGCGACTTCCACGCCCGGCGCCCAGAGCCGCTCGGTCAGGGCTGCCACGGCCGTTGCGTAGCCGGTCGTCTCCAGTGTGCAGGTGGCGCTGGGGGGTTCGCCATGGCTGCTGTCGCCATGGCTGCGGTCGCCATCGCGCAACAGGTCGCGTTGCAGCAACTGGTGCTTCAGCCAGCGAGCCACGGGCGCGCCCGTTTCCAGCAACGGCACGCCCGGTCCGGCCGCCGCCTGAATCGCGTCGCGCAAAAAGGGAAAGTGGGTGCAGCCCAGCACCAGCACGTCGGCCCCGGCCGCGCGCAATTCCTCGACGGGCGCGCGCACGGCCGCGTCCACGTCGGGGCCCGACAGCCTGCCTTGTTCTACCAGCGCAACCCATTCGGGGCAGGGGCGCAACACGATGCGCACCTCGGGCGCCTCGCGCTGGACCAGCGTGGCGAACTTGGGGCTGGCCAACGTGCCTGTCGTGGCGAACACGCCGACCACGCCGCTATGCGTCAGATGCGCGGCCGGCTTGATGGCGGGCTCTACGCCGATGATGATCAGGTCGGGGTGTCGTGCGCGCAGCGGCGCGATGGCGGCGGCGGTGGCCGTGTTGCAGGCGACGACCATGGCCTTGGCTTGCCGCGAGACAAAATAGTCCGCCATGGAGTAGGCGCGTTGCAACACGAAGTCCTGCGTTTTGTCGCCATACGGGACGTGCGCCGAATCGGCAACGTACAGCAGGGATTCATAAGGCAGCGCGTCGCGAATGGCGCGCAACACGCTCAGGCCGCCAACGCCGGAGTCGTATACGCCGATGAGGGAATCACAAGACATGGTCGCAGCGTAAAAAAAAGCAGGTGCCGCGCAGTGTAGCGCCGCCAGCAGGGGCTTTGCGCTCGGGGTGGAACGAACCCTAGTCCGAGTCCGATCCTGGAGCGGTACCCGACCCCAGACCTGAAGCCGAACCTGAACCCAAACCCGAATCCGAACCTGAACCTGAACCTGAACCGGAATCCAAACCCAAATCCAAATCCAAATCCGCGGCTTCGACACCCCCTTCGCCCACTGCCGCACCATCCGCGCGATGCCGGCGCACTTCGTCGATCAGCTTGCGGGTCGCGCCAGACAGCGGCGCATCGCGCCATATCAGCTTCAGCGCGGCGCGTAGCGCCACGGGGCCGGTCACGTTGACGTACACCACGCCTTCGATGTTCACGCGCCGTAATGAGGCGGGCACAAGGGACACGCCCAGCCCCGCCGCCACCAGGCTCAGGGTGGACAGCATGCGCGGCGCTTCCTGCACCACGCGCGGGCTGAACCCCGACGCGCTGCATGCCGTGATGATGGCGTCGTACAGGCCCGGGCCGCTGTGCCGCCGATACAGGATCAGGGCTTCCTCAGCCAATTCGGACAGCGCGATCTGCTGCCGCGCGCGTCCCTTGACGGCGGGGTGGTCGGCCGGAAAAGCGGCCAGCATGGTTTCTTCCAGCACCGTTTCCTCGGCCACGCCCGGCGTACTGCCATACGCGCCACGGATGAAGGCCACATCGACCCGGCCCTCGCTGACTGCGTCGCGCAGTTCACCCGAGCTGCTTTCTTCCAGCACCAGCCGCACGTTGGGCGCGCTTTCGCGAAAGCGACGGATGACCGAGGGCACGAAGGGGTGGAACGCGGCCGACCCGGTGAAGCCCACCGTCAGCCGGCCGGCTTCGCCCTGCGAAACCCGGCGCACGCCGTCCACCGCCTGATCGACCAGCGCAAGAATGCTACGCGCGTCTTCCTTTAAGGCGCGGCCGCTTTCCGTAAGCTCCATGCCGCGCGGCAGGCGATGGAACAGGGTCACGCCAAGTTCCTGTTCCAGCACGCGTATCTGTTGGCTCAGCGGAGGTTGGCGGATGCCCAGCCGCGCCGCGGCCTTGGTCAGGTGGGCTTCCTCGGCGACGGCCAGGAAGTAGCGCAAAAGGCGCAGGTCTACAGATGCCATATGCAGTGAATATGAATGGTTGCGTGGTCATATATTAGACATTATCCAGGCCGAAGAGTAGGCTGCGAGCCTTGGTTTTCCGCCGTCGCCGCGCGATGTGTGCGTGGTGTTTTCGCGGTAGTCGCGCGGTAGCCGCGCGGTACTTGCGCGGTACTTGCGCGGTAATTGCGCGGTAATTGCGCGGTAATTGATCTGTATGCGAACGACGCGCCAGCCCTTGCCCGCCGGCCTTGCACCGGCCCACGACCCTATGAATGCAGCACCCCTGACCCCCGACGCCGCCACGCGGCCACCGCCCACCTGTGGGCAGTTGTTCACCGGTTTCCTGATGCTTGGCCTGACCGCTTTCGGCGGCGCGTTGCCCCTGGCGCGCCGCATGGTCGTTGAAAAGCACGGCTGGTTGAGCGGCCCCGAATTCACCGACCTGCTGGGGCTGTGCCAGTTTCTGCCCGGCGGCAACATCATCAACCTGTCTGTGGCGCTGGGCATGAAGTTTCGCGGGCCGCGTGGCGCGTTCGCGGCCTTGATGGGACTGATTCTTGCCCCGTCGGCCATCGTCATTCTGCTGGGCATGGTGTACGACCGCTTTCAGAACGATCCGCATATCCAGCACCTGTTCGCCGGCCTGGCTGCCGCGGCGGCGGGGCTGCTGATTTCGATGGCGGTCAAGATCGGCGTACCGGTCATCAAGCGCCGCGACTGGCTGGCGGGCGTGGTGGCAACGCTGTGCTTCGTGGCCGTGGCGGTGCTGCGCATTCCGCTGTTGCCGACCATGGCGGTGCTGACGCCGCTGAGCATTCTGCTGGTCTGGAGGCAACGTCGATGATCCACACATTGATTGCCCTGGCTTTGATCTTTTCGCAGCTGTCGGTGCTGGCGTTCGGCGGCGGCAACACGATCCTGCCCGAGATGCAGCGCCAAGTCGTGGACGTGCACGGCTGGATGACGGCGGCGGACTTTTCGGCGCTGTTCGCGCTGGGGCAGGCCGCGCCGGGGCCCAACCTGATGGTGGTCACGCTGGTGGGCTGGCACGTGGCCGGTTGGTGGGGCATGTTGGTCACCACCATTGCCAAGTTCGGCCCGTCGTCGCTGATCACCATCGTGGCGCTGGGCTTGTGGGAACGCTTCAAGGACCGCCCGTGGCGGGGCGTGATCCAGGCGGGTATTTTTCCGATGACGGTGGGGCTGGTGGCGGCCAGTGCGGCGCTGATCACCGAGGCGTCCGTGCACTCGTGGCTGCTGGCCGCCATCACCACCGTGGTGGCGGTGCTGGGCAGCACCACGCGCATTCACCCGCTGTGGCTGTTGTTCGGCGGCGCGCTGGTGGGTTTGTTGGCGATCGGTTAGCGTAGGCGTTTGCGCAGCGCAGGAGCCCCCATGACGCAACCGAGTGCGGCCAAACCTCAGGTTGAAGACCCAAAGGCCGGTGAAAAAAAGGTCCGGACGGCGGCGCCCGGCGAAGCGGACCGGGGCGATACCGATCGGGACAACGGTGAGCCGGACGACGCAGAGCCGGACGAAGCCAACTCCGACCACGCCAAGCCCGACCACGCCAAGCCGGACGACGGCCACAGCGCCTTAGTTGAGCGGCTGCCTTTTTTTCACGCGCATCGGCGCCTGATGTTGTGCGGCATGCTGTTCCTGGTGGTGGGCGGTGGCGCGTACGCGTGGGGGCGGTCAGCCAGCCTGGCATTGTTGCTGGGCTTTGACGCCGCCGCGCTGGTCTTTTTAGTGCTGACGGCGCGGGTGTTCGGCAAGGCCAGCCCCGCCTCGATGCGCGTGCAGGCCAGGCAGCAGGACGTGGGCCGTTTTGGCGTGCTCTGGAGCAGCGTGGCGTTGTCCTGCATGATCTTGATGGCGCTGTGGGTCGAGCTGCACGGCGAAAGCAGCTCGGGCGGCGCATTGGATGTGCTGGCGGCGGGCGCGACTATCGTGCTGTCGTGGCTCTACATGAATATGATTTTTGCGCTGCACTATGCGCACGGCTATTACGGTCATCGGACCGGTGCGCACAAGGGCCTGGATTTCCCGGGCACGCAGGAACCCGACTACTGGGACTTTGCGTATTTTGCGTTGGTGCTGGGCATGACGTTCCAGGTGTCCGACGTGCAGATCGTCAACCGCCGCGTGCGCCGCATGGCGTTGATGCACAGCGTGATCGCGTTCTTCTTCAACGTGTTCATCATCGCAATCAGCGTGAACGTAGCGGCGGGAAAAGCATAGCGAGAGCGGGGAGGGGCAGCCCCCACGCTGCGCACGCTAGGCGCGCTTGCTGCCCCCCGAGGGGGCGCCTCCCGCCTTGGGGCGGCCCGGCGGCGAGAGGGGGGTGCCCCGCGCCGCAGGCGGCGGGGCCTTCGCAATCAGGCGGCGGCGCCCAATCTCCACAGGGAGGTGACTTCCTTTGAGCGCGCGGCGTAGAGCGGATCGCTGGGGTCTTTGGCGCGGGCGTGCGTGGGGCGGGTGTCCAGGCGCTCGATGACGCGCAGGCCCGCCGTGTCGATCATTTCAAGCAACTGTTCGCGGGTGCGCAGGCCCAGGTGTTCGGCCAGGTCCGACAGGATCAGCCAGCCTTCGCCGTTGGGCGTCAGGTGCGCCGGCAAACCGTTCAAAAAGCCGCGCAGCATGCGGCTGTCGGGGTCGTACACGGCTTGCTCGACCGGCGAGCTGGGGCGCGCGGGCAACCACGGCGGGTTGCAGACCACCAGCGATACCCGGCCTTCGGGGAACAGGTCGGCGTCAACCACGTCGACCTGCTTGTCCAGGCCCAGGCGTTCCAGGTTTTCACGGGCGCACGCCAAAGCGCGCGGATCCTGGTCGGTGGCGATGACGCGCTTGCCGCCTCGGCGAGCAATCACGGCCGCCAGCACGCCGGTGCCCGTGCCGATATCGAACGCCACGCTGCCGCGCGGCATCGGCGTATTGGCCACCAGATCGACATACTCGCCGCGCAGGGGCGAGAACACGCCGTAGTGCGGATGGATGCGGTTGTTCAACGCGGGAATCTCGACGCCTTTCTTGCGCCATTCGAACGCGCCGATCAGGCCCAGCAGTTCGCGCATTGACGCCACATAGGGTTCGTCGGCCGGGCCGTGGGCTTCTTCGCAGGCCTGGCGGGCATCGGGCGCGCGGCGCAGCGAAATGCCGTGGCCGGCGTCAAACGGAATCAGCAGCATGCCCAGGATGCGGGCGCGCTGCGATTGGATCTGGCGATGCTGGTTGAACGCTTCCAGCATGCTGTCGACGGGCTTGCGCGGACGCTTGTCCACGCGTCGCGTCATGGCCAGCAGCAGCTGGCGGGCGTTCTGGAAATCTCCGCGCCACAGCAGGCCCACGCCTTCGCACGCCTGGCGATAGGCCATGTCGGCGGTCAGTTTGTCGTCCACCACCACCACGCGCTTGGGCGGCGTTGCGCCGGTTTCAGAGCGCCAGCGGGCGGAATGGGGGACATCATTTTCAACCCAGTGCAATTCGGGAGCGCTCAACGTGTCGCTCCTGCAAGGACGGGGGAAGGGGTAAGAATCATGGGGACCAATAAAAAGATAGGGCGCGGGCTGCCAATGTAGCAGCTTCGCGCCCCGGGGGCGGGCGCGCGGCACGCCGGCCGCCGCGCGCCACACGCATCAGTGAAAGAGGACCACCGCCTTTTGCAGCGTGATCCAGATTCCCCAGGCCAGCGGGATGCCCACGCAGGCCCAGGCAAACAGCACCAGCACGGCGGGTGTACGGAACGTGGACGCACCCACGCCGTGCGTTTCGGCGGCGGCCGCGCGTTCGTGCGCCAGCGCTTTTTCATGCGCCAGCTCTTCATCCGTCATGAAGTACTTCGGATTGACGGGGCGTATCGCCAGGTTGCACAGAAAACCCAGCACCAGCATGCCCGCCAGGATGTACATCGTGATGTCGTACACCTGCGCGCGCGGCACGCCGATCGACAGCTGATATTCGCGAATGTAGTTCACCAGCACCGGGCCAAAGATACCGGCAGCCGACCACGCCGTCAGCAGGCGGCCGTGAATGGCGCCCACCATCTGCGTGCCGAACAGGTCCGCCAGGTACGCGGGCACCGTGGCAAAGCCGCCGCCGTACATCGACAGGATCACGCAGAACGCGGCCACGAACAGCGCCAGCGCGCCGATGTGGGCCGTCCACGGAATGGCGGCATACAGAACGAAGCCCAGCACGAAAAACACCAGATACGTCATCTTGCGGCCCAGCTTGTCGGACAGGCTGGCCCAGAAGAAGCGGCCGCCGATGTTGAACAGGCTGAGCAGGCCGGTGAAGCCGGCAGCAATGGCGGCGATGGCGGCCAGTTGATCCTTGTCCAGCTGGCCAAAGCCCAGCTCCGGCTTGTTGATCAGCCCGCCACCGAACACCTCCTGCAATAGCGGCGACGCCATGCCCAGAATGCCGATGCCGGCCGTGACGTTCAGGCACAGCACCAGCCACACCAGCCAGAACTGCGGCACGCCCCAGACGCGCTTCACGTGCACGTGGCCCTTGGTGATCATGGCGTTGTTGGCGTGCTTGGCCGGGGCGGTCCACCCTTGCGGCTTCCAGCCCGTGGGCGGTACCCGGTAGCCCAGCGCGCCCGACATCATGAACACGAAATACACCACGGCCATGGTCAAAAAGGTTTGCCACACGCCCGGCGAGGTGGGGGTGGCAAAGTGGCGCATCAGCAGGTCGGCAAGCGGGGCGCCGATCATCGCGCCGCCGCCAAAGCCCATGATGGCCATGCCGGTGGCCATGCCGCGCCGGTCGGGAAACCACTTGATCAACGTGCTGACGGGCGAGATATACCCCAGCCCCAGGCCGATGCCGCCGATAACCCCCGAGCCCAACCACAGCATCCACATTTGATGCAGGTACACGCCGATGGCGGAAATGACCAGGCCGCCGCACCAGCACACCGCCGACACCACGCCGGCCTTGCGCGGGCCGGCGCGTTCCAGCCAGCCGCCCCACAGCGCCGCCGAACATCCCAGCAGCACGAAGAACAGGGTGTACATCCACCCCATGGTTGAAATCTTCCAGTCGCAGCTGGTGGTGAATAGCTCGGCCACCAGGCTCATGTCGGCCGGGCAGGCCAGCGGCTTGGCGCCGCCCACCACTTTGGACAGCGGCAGCCAGAACACCGAAAAGCCATAGGCCATGCCGATGCACAGGTGGATGGCCAAGGCGGCCGGCGGCACCAGCCAGCGCGAGAAACCCGGCCCGGCGATGGTGCGTTCTTTGTCAAAAAAACCCGGCTTAGCGCCGGGCAGGTCCAAGGTGGCGGTGCTTTCCATGTAGTCTCCTCGATGGGTGCGGCTTTATAGCGCTATGTTTTGTTTTGACTGCGGGTAAAGCGGGTGGCGCCCGGCTAGTTCACGCGAGGCGCGGGCGTCAGGCGCTGGCGGTTCTGCGTGACCGCGTCCAGCACCAGCGGATGCAATTGTTCGTCGCCGGCGTCGCCGTCCGGGGTAGCCGCCAGGAAGCCCAGCAGCTCGTTTCGCATGCGCGGTTCCCAGAACTTGTGGATATGGTTGGCCACGCCTTCCAGCGCTTCGTGGCGGTCCGGCATGGCGTCAAAGAACTGGCCGATGCGGTTGGCCATGCGGATCAGGTTGCCGATTTCCATTGCGAGTCAGGGTCCGGTTCAAGTGCGATTCAGAATGCGATTCAGGATGCGATTCAAGGTGCGATTCAAGGTGCGATTCAACCCGCGCTTCAGGCGATGAATCGTTCGGGGTGCGTATACAGCGTGGCGTCGTCGCCGCGTAAAAATCCCACCAGGCTGACGTTGGCGTCTTGCGCCAGGCGGATGGCCAGCGCCGTGGGGGCGGACACCGCCGCCAGCACGGCCACCCCGGCCGCCGCCGTCTTCTGCACCATTTCAAAACTGGCGCGGCTGGATACCAGCACGATGCCATTGCCGCCGTGCATGGCCTGGCGCGCCAACGCGCCGATCAGCTTGTCCAACGCGTTATGGCGCCCCACGTCTTCGCGCAGCAGCGCAACCGCGCCGTCGCCGCCCGCCCAGCCGGCCGCATGCGTCGCACCCGTGATGTCGTGCAGCGCCTGGCGCGTGCGCATGTCCTGCATGGCGGCCAGCACCGCCTTGATGCGCACGGCGGACCCGTTCGTCACGGGCGCCACCGGCCGCAGCACTTCGGGCAGTGTTTCCACGCCGCACAGGCCGCAGCCCGTGCGCCCGGCCATGGCGCGTCGCCGCGTTTTCAAGCGCACTTCGCAGGCGCTGGAAATTTCCACCTGCACCACGATGCCGTCGCATTGCGGCAGCACGTCTATGCCGCGCACATCGCTGACGCTGTCGATGATGCCTTCCGACAGCGAAAAGCCCACGGCAAAGTCTTCCAGGTCTGCCGGCGTGGCCAGCATGGTGGCGTGGCTGATGCCGTTGAACTCCAGCGCCACCGGCGTTTCCTCGGCAACAAAATCCGATTCGGCGGCGGGGGCGATGGCTCCGCCCCGTACGCGCGTGACCTGGGTCGGCGTGCAGTCGGGGCGGGGCGGCGGCGGCGGGGGCGTCTGGGAATTCATGGCATCCGGGGCAGTGGCTGGCAGGCGGTTATTTCCCGGTCAGCGCCGCTTCGTTCTCGCGCGATCGCTCGCGCAGCAGCTTTTGCTGGATGTCGGCAAAGCGCGACCATTGGCGCTGCCATTCCGATGGCTGGGACACGCGCGTCACCTGCACGGCCGTGACCTTGTATTCGGGGCAGTTGGTCGCCCAGTCGGAGCTGTCCGTCGTGACGACGTTGGCGCCTGACTCGGGAAAGTGGAACGTGGTGTATACCACGCCCGGCTGCACCCGATCGGTCAGCGTGGCGCGCAGCACCGTTTCGCCCGCGCGGCTCTGAATGCCGACCCAGTCGCCTTCGGCCACGCCGCGATCCTCGGCGTCTTGCGGATGCAGTTCCAGCACGTCCTCGCCGTGCCACATCACGTTGGGCGTGCGCCGCGTCTGCGCGCCCACGTTGTATTGCGACAGGATGCGGCCCGTGGTCAACAGCAGCGGGAAACGGCGCGTGCTGCGTTCATCGGTGGGCACGTACTTGGTGATCATGAACTTGCCCTTGCCGCGCACGAACGTGTCGATGTGCATGATGGGCGTGCCGTCCGGCGCGTCGTCATTGCACGGCCATTGCAGGCTGCCCAGCTTGTCCAGCTTGTCGTAGCTGACGCCCGCGAACGTAGGCGTCAAGCGCGCGATTTCCTCCATGATTTCGCGCGGGTGCGTGTAGTTCATGGGGTAGCCCAGCGCGTTGGACAAGGCCACCGTCACTTCCCAATCCGACTTGCCGTTCTTGGGTTCCATTACCTTGCGCACGCGCGAGATGCGGCGTTCGGCGTTGGTGAAGGTGCCGTCTTTTTCCAGGAACGACGAGCCCGGCAAGAACACGTGCGCGTACTTGGCGGTCTCGTTCAGGAACAGGTCCTGCACCACGATGCACTCCATGGCCGCCAGCGAGGCCGCCACGTGCTGCGTGTTGGGGTCGGACTGCACGATGTCTTCGCCCTGGCAGTACAGGCCCTTGAACGAGCCGCCCAATGCCGCTTCAAACATATTGGGAATGCGCAGGCCGGGTTCCGGTTGCAGCGTCACGCCCCAGTCGCGTTCGAATTGCGCGCGCACGGTGTTGTCGGAAATGTGGCGATAGCCGGGCAGCTCGTGCGGGAACGAGCCCATGTCGCACGAGCCCTGCACGTTGTTCTGGCCGCGCAAGGGGTTCACCCCCACGCCCTCGCGTCCGATGTTGCCGGTGGCCATGGCCAGGTTGGCGATGGCCATCACGGTGGTGGAGCCCTGGCTGTGTTCGGTCACGCCCAGGCCGTAATAGATGGACCCGTTGCCGCCCGTGGCGAACAGCCGCGCCGCGCCGCGCACGGCCTGCGCCGGCACGCCGGTGATTTCGGCCATGGCTTCGGGCGAGTTCTCGGGCAGCGATACAAAGTCGCGCCATTCATTGAACGCCTTGGTCTCGCAGCGTTCGGCCACGAAGGCGTCGTCGATCAGGCCTTCGGTGGCGATCACGTGGGCCAGTGACGACAGCAGCGCCGTGTTGGTGCCCGGCCGCACCTGCAAGTGATAGTCGGCCTTGATGTGCGGCGAGCTGACCAATTCAATACGGCGCGGATCAATCACGATCAAGCGCGCACCCTGGCGCAGGCGGCGCTTCAGGCGCGAGGCAAACACCGGGTGCCCGCTGCTGGGGTTGGCGCCCATCACGATGACCACGTCGGTATGCATGACCGAATCAAAGGTCTGCGTGCCCGCCGATTCACCCAGCGTCTGCTTCAGGCCGTAGCCGGTGGGCGAATGGCAGACGCGCGCGCAGGTATCCACGTTGTTGGTGCCGAAGGCCGCGCGCACCAGCTTTTGCACCAGCCAGGTTTCTTCGTTGGTGCAGCGCGACGACGTGATGCCGCCCACCGCGTCGCGGCCGTACTGGCCTTGGATGCGGCGAAATTCCGACGCCGCGTAGTTGATGGCCTCGTCCCAGGACACTTCCTTCCAGGAATCGGTGATGTGCTTGCGGATCATGGGCTTGAGCACGCGTTCCTTGTGCGTGGCGTAGCCCCATGCAAAGCGGCCCTTCACACACGAGTGGCCGCGGTTGGCCTGCCCGTCTTTCCAGGGCACCATGCGCACCACTTCCTGGCCCTTCATCTCGGCCTTGAAGCCGCAGCCCACGCCGCAGTACGCGCAGGTGGTGATGACCGAGTGTTCGGCCTGGCCCATCATGATGACGGTCTTTTCCTGCAACGTTGAGGTCGGACAGGCCTGCACGCAGGCGCCACAGGACACGCATTCGCTATCCAGGAACGGCTGGTCCTGCCCGGGCGACACGCGCGATTCGAAACCCTTGCCCGAGATCGTCAACGCAAACGTGCCCTGCGTTTCTTCGCAGGCGCGCACGCAGCGGTTGCAGACGATGCACTTGGATGCGTCGTAGCTGAAGTAGGGATTGGAATCGTCGACCTTGGCGTCCAGGTGGTTGGCGCCGTCATAGCCGTAGCGCACGTTGCGCAGGCCCACCACGCCGGCCATGTCCTGCAATTCGCAATCGCCGTTGGCGGGGCAGGTCAGGCAGTCCAGCGGGTGGTCCGAGATGTACAGCTCCATCACGCCGCGCCGCAGTTCGTGCAGCTTGGGGGTTTCGGTGACCACCACCATGCCGTTTTCCGCCGGCGTGGTGCAAGACGCGGGATAGCCGCGCCGGCCTTCGATCTGCACCAGGCACAGGCGGCACGACCCAAACGGTTCAAGGCTGTCGGTGGCGCACAGCTTGGGGATGTTGATGCCGGCCTGGGCGGCCGCGCGCATCAACGACGTGCCCTCGGGCACGCGGATTTCCTGGCCGTCGATGGTCAGGGTGACGCTGTTGGCGGATTCGCGCGCCGGGGTGCCCAGGTCGCGGTCGCGCTTGATGACGGTCTCTAGCATGGTCGTCTCTCAGGTTCAGGCCGCGTGCGCGGCAGACTGCGAGGACTCGATGCCGAAGTCCTGCGGAAAATGGTTCAGCGCGGACAGCACGGGGTAGGGCGCCATGCCCCCCAGCGCGCACAGTGAACCGCCCATCATCGTGTCGCACAAATCACGCAGCAGATGCACCTGTTGTTCACGCTGCGCGGGGCTGACGCCGCCGGCCGAGATCTTGTCGATGGTTTCGACGCCGCGTGTGGAACCGATGCGGCACGGCGTGCACTTGCCGCAGGATTCAATCGCGCAGAACTCCATGGCGTAGCGGGCCATGCGCGCCATGTCCACGGTGTCGTCAAACGCGACCAGCCCGCCGTGGCCGATCATGGCCGAGATTTGTATGTAGGCTTCGTAGTCCAGCGGCACGTCCCATTGCGATTCGGGCAGATAGGCGCCCAGCGGGCCGCCCACTTGCACGGCGCGCAATGGCCGGCCGCTGGCGCTGCCGCCGCCGAAGGTGTAGAGCAGGTCACGCAGGCTAAGACCGAACGCCTTTTCCACCAGCCCGCCTTGCTTGACGTTGCCGGCCAGTTGGAACGGCAAGGTGCCATGCGAGCGGCCCACGCCGTAATCGCGGTAGTAGGCGGCGCCCTTGGCCAGGATGATGGGCACGGTGGCCAGCGATATCACGTTGTTGATAACGGTGGGCTTGCCGAACAGGCCCGAGATCGCGGGCAGCGGCGGCTTGGCGCGCACCACGCCGCGCTTGCCTTCCAGGCTTTCCAGCAGCGACGTTTCTTCGCCGCAGATGTAGGCGCCCGCTCCCTTGCGCACTTCCAGGTCGAAGCGGCGTCCGCTGCCGTGCACGTCGGCGCCCAGCCAGCCGACGCTGCGCGCGCGGACGATAGCGGCTTCCAGGGTCTCGATGGCATGCGGGTATTCCGACCGCACATAGATGTAGCCGTAGGTCGCGCCCACGGCCAGCCCGGCAATCGTCATGCCTTCGATCAGTACGTAAGGGTCGCCTTCCATCAGCAGGCGGTCGGCAAAGGTGCCCGAGTCCCCTTCGTCGGCATTGCACACGATGTACTTCTGGTCGCCGGGCGTGCCCGCCACCGTTTTCCATTTGATGCCGGTCGGAAACGCCGCGCCGCCGCGTCCGCGCAGGCCGGACGTGACCATCTCGTCGATGATGGCCGCCGGGTCCATCGCCAGCGCCCGCTTCAGGCCCGCCAGGCCGCCGTGCGCGGCGTATTCCTGCAAGGACAGCGGATCGATCACGCCGACGCGGGCGAAGGTCAGGCGTTCTTGCTGTTTCAGGTAGGGGATGTCTTCGGTCAGGCCCAGGCACAGCGGGTGTACCGGGGCGGCGCCCGCGGCGTTGTCGTGGTGCGTCAGCCAGCCGGCATCGAACAAGCCGGCCACGTCTTCGACCGCCACGGGGCCGTAGGCGACGCGGCCCTTGGGCGTGACAACTTCCACCAGCGGTTCCAGCCACAACAAGCCGCGCGATCCATTGCGTACCACCTGCACGGCCAGTCCGCGTGCGTCCGCGATGCGTTCAACCTCGCGCGCCACGGCGTCCGCGTCCATGGCCAGCGCGGCCGCGTCGCGCGGCACGTAGATGGCGACGGGGGCGCTCATGGTGTGGTCTCCTGCGGGTGGGGCAACGTGTGGGCCAGCGTGTGGGCCAACAAGCGGTCCAGCTTCTGGGGCGTGACGCGGGCATGCGGCTGGCCGTCGATCATGACGGCGGGCGACTGCGCGCACAGCCCCAGGCAGTAGACGGGTTCCAGCGTGAAATTGCCGTCGGCGGTGTGGGCGTGGAAATCGCAGCCAAGCTGGGCGCGGGCATGGGCGGCCAGCTGTTCGCCGCCCATCGCCTGACAGGATTCGGCGCGGCACACTTCCAGCGTGTGGCGCGCGGCCGGCCGGCTGCGAAAGTGCGGGTAGAAAGTGATGACGCCGTGGACTTCGGCGCGGGACAGGTTCAGGGCCTCGGCGATGGTCTGCACCGCCTCGGCCGGGATACAGCCCAGTTCGTGCTGCACCTGATGCAGCACCGGCAACAAGGGGCCGGGCAGATCTTTCAACCGCGCAACGATGCGGGCGGTGGTGGCAATGGCGGGGGTGGTGGACGCCTGGGCGGCGTCCAGGGCCAGTTGGCCGCCCCGGGCGCCGCCGCTGGACGCCAAGTCGGATTTTGCCTCGCGCTGATGCACGGTGGTCTCCTCCAGTGTTGCTGGGCCCCGTACAGGGGTCTGTTGTGTCGGTCGGATGTCCGGGTATTTCCCCGGCAATTAATATGTTTTAAAAAACATAATAAAAAGCGGTCCGCCGCGTTATTTGTGTACTCTAACCACGTACTTGAACGCCTTCAATAAGAAATAAATGACATATAAGTTTCGAATCGGGCTGCGGCCGCAATGGACCTTGGGCGGCGGCGACGAGACCGCGCCCTTGCCCTTGCAGGACATGCTGGCGCTGTTGGCCGCCATCGACGCCACGGGCAACATCACCGGCGCGTGCCGCGCATGCGGACTGTCTTACCGCCATGCCTGGGGCGTGCTGCGGCGCTTTGAAACGCTATTTGGCACGCAGCTGCTGGTGACGAACCGGCGCCAGGGCACGCAGTTGGCCCCGTTCGCGCAGCGCCTGCTGTGGGCCAACCGCCGCATCGAGGCGCGGCTGATGCCCACACTGGACAGCATGGCATCGGAATTGCAGGAAGAACTGGAACGGCTGCTGCCTGAAAGTGGCCCGCACCTGCGGCTGCACGCCAGCCACGGCTTTGCGGTGGAATCGCTGATGCAGCACATGGGCGGCAGAAAGCCGGGGCTGGAACTGCGCTATCGCACCGCCATCGAGGCGCTGGCTTCGCTAGAGCGCCACGAGTGCGATCTGGCCGGTTTCCAGGTGCCGCTGGGCGACTTCGAAGCGCCCATCATGGAACGTTACGCGCAGTGGCTGCACGCGGATGAATACCTGCTGATCCATCTGGCGGTGCGCAATACCGGTTTGTTCGTCACGGCCGGCAACCCCAAGCAGATACGCGGCATGGCGGACCTGGCGCGCCAGGATGTGCGCTTCGTCAACCGCCAGATCGGATCCAGCACGCGTTACCTGGTCAGCCTGATGCTTCAACGGGCGGGGGTTTCAATCGGCGAAGTCCAAGGCTACGAAACGAACGAATTCACCCACATGGCCATTGCCGCGCATATCGCCAGCGGCATGGCGGACACGGGCGTGGGCGTGGAAACAGCCGCCTGCCGCTTCGGGCTGGACTTCATCCCGCTGGTGCGCGAACGCTATTTCTTTGCCATCCGAAAATCGTCATTGGAAACGCCCGCGATGCAAGACCTGCTGTCCATCATGCGCAGCGCTGATTATGTCGGCTACGTGGGTCAGCTGGTGGGTTACGACGCCAAGGACACCGGCCGCCTGCAAACCCTGGAAGAGGCCTTCGCCTAGGGCCGCCGCCCGGGACGCCGCTTGCCGATATATGATCGCCCCATGAGCAAAGTGATTTTCCTTGCCGACCGCCGGTCAGACCGTTCGGCCTGGCCCGCGCCCGGCGACCTTCCGGCCGACGGCCAGCCCGCGCTGGACCGGCGCGCGCGTCCGCTGCGCGACCTGCGCATTTCCGTGACGGACCGCTGCAACTTCCGCTGCACCTACTGCATGCCCCGCGAAGTGTTCGACGCCAGCTATACCTTCATGCCGCATTCCGCGCTGTTGTCGTTTGAAGAAATCAGCCGGCTGGCAGGTATCTTCACGCAGCTTGGCGTGGAAAAAATCCGGTTGACGGGCGGCGAACCGCTGCTGCGCAAACATATCGAAAACCTGGTCGGCCAATTGGCGGCGCTGCGCACGCCGGCGGGGCAGCCGCTGGACCTGACGCTGACGACTAATGGCAGCGTGCTGGCGCGCAAGGCCGCCGCGCTGAAAGCCGCCGGGCTGACGCGCGTCACCGTCAGCCTGGACGCGCTGGACGCGTCGATGTTCCAGGACATGAGCGACAGCGGCTTCACGCCCGACGACGTGCTGCGCGGCATCGAAGCCGCCGCGGACGCGGGCTTGGCGCCGGTCAAGGTCAACATGGTGGTGCGGCGTGGCCTGAACGACGGCCAGATCCTGCCCATGGCCGAACGCTTCCGGCACAGCGGGCACATCCTGCGCTTTATCGAATACATGGACGTGGGCAACACCAACGGCTGGAACCTGTCTGAAGTGGTGCCCAGCCAGGAAGTGCTGGACCGCATCGGCGCGGCCTACCCGCTGGAACCGGTGCAGTCCGCCGACATGGGGCGTGTGGCCGAGCGCTGGCGCTACCTGGACGGCGGTGGCGAGATCGGCGTGATTTCCAGCGTGACGCACGCCTTCTGCGGCGGCTGTACGCGCGCGCGCCTGTCGCCGGAGGGCAAGCTGTTTCTGTGCCTGTTCGCGCACGAAGGCTTTGACCTGCGCGCGCCGCTGCGCGATGGCGCCACCGACGCCGAACTGGCCGCAATGCTGGCCGGCATCTGGGGCGGGCGCGCCGACAATTATTCCGAACTGCGCGGCCGCAACATGGCGGACCCGACGCCGGACCCGGGCCGCAAGGTTGAAATGAGCTACATCGGTGGGTGACGCCCGGTTGCCGGTTTGCCGCATCGCCGGCTTGATCCTGGCGGGCGGGCAGGGGTCGCGCATGGCCCATCAGGACAAGGGGCTGGTGCTGTTGAACGGCGAGCCCCTGGTGGCGCACGTAGCGCGCCGGCTGGCGCCGCAGGTGGCGCGGCTGATCATCAGCGCCAACCGCCATGCCGACCGCTATGCGCGCTACGGCGCGGTGGTGGCTGATAACGAACCGGGCTTGGAAAAATACCAGGGTCCGCTGCTGGGCATCGCGGCGGGGTTGGCCGCTGTGGCCGAGGTGGCCGCAGTGGGGGATTTGGAGTGGGTGGTGGTGGCGCCGTGCGACACACCGTTTCTTCCCGGCGATCTGGCCGCGCGCCTGGTCGACGCCGCGCAAGCCGCGCAGGCGCCCATGGCCTATGCCATGGCAGGCGAACAGCGCCATTCGGCCTGCATGGCGCTGCGTCCATCGCTACTGCCGGGCTTGCGCGCCTATCTGCACGCCGGCGATCGAAAAGTCGGCCTGTGGCAGGCGCGCGTGGGCGCCGTGGCGGCGCGCTTTGACGACGTGCCGCATGCCTTCATGAATGTGAACACGCCCGAAGAGTTGGCCGAGGCCGAGCGCTACGCCAGCCCGTGCCGGTGATCGGGCCAACGCCCAGCGCTAGGCCAGCCAGTGCCGCAAGTCGTAATACGGCACGCGGTCGCCATCGTTGATCAGCACGTCGGCGGGCAGCCGCGCCAGGCCGGTGGCCCAAGGCATGGAACTGATCACGCCCGAGCCTTGGTGGCCGTAAGGCACCAATTCCGCGGTGCCTTCGTTGGCGACACGCCTCTGCACCCGCAGGAATTCCTCGCGCCCATCCTTGCGCGGATTCTCGGTGCGCAGCGGCAGCAGGCTGACGGGCGGGAAGATTTCTTCGCGGCCCTGCATGCGTCGCACCAGCGGCGACACCAGCATGGCAAACACGGCGTAGGCCGACACGGGGTTGCCCGGCAGGCTCACGACAGGCTTGCCGTTGACCTGTGCCAAGGCCACCGGCTTGCCCGGCTTCATGCGCACTTTCCATAGCGACAATTCGCCGCCCAGGGTGGCCAGCGCGGGCTTGACCAGGTCGCGTTCGCCCACCGACACCCCGCCCACGCTCAACACCAGGTCGCAGTCGGCCAGCAGCGTCTTGAAGGCGGCCAGCAGATTTTCTTCGGTGTCGCGCGCGTGCAGCACGTGCACGGGCACGGCGCCCAGGCCGCGCGCCAACGCGGCCAGCATCGGGCCGTTGGAGTTGTAGATCTGTTCGGGGGCGCGGGGCGAGCCGGGCGGCACGAGTTCGTCGCCCGTGGTCAGGATGCCTACGCGCAGCAGGCCCACCACGGGCACGGTGGCAAGCCCTTGCGAGGCCAGCAAGGCCACGTGCGCGGCTTGCAGCATGGCGCCGGCCGCAAGCAAGGGTGCGCCGGCCATCGTGTCTTCGCCCCGGCGGCGGATGTGCTGGCCGGGCGCGGGTTCACGCGAGATTTCCACGTGGTTGTCGGCTTCAACCGTGTCTTCCTGCATGACGACGGTATCGGCGCCGTCGGGAATCAGGCTGCCGGTGAAGAGGCGGATGGCGTGGCCGGGCTTGAGCGGCTCGGGCACGTCGCCGGCATAGCAGCGTTGCTGGATCGGCAGGCGGGCGCCGGCGTGCCAATCGGCCACGCGCAGCGCGTAGCCGTCCATGGCGCTGTTGTCGGCCGGGGGGATGTCCACCGTGGCTTGCAGGTCGGTGGCCAGCACGCGCCCGGCGGCTTCGGTCAGGCTGATATCTTCGCGGCGTTGCAGCGGCCCGGCGGCATTGGCCAGCAGGGTCTGGGCGTGATCAAAATCCAGCATGGGTCAGTGGTCTTCTTTCTGAGGCTTGAAGTGCGTAGCGAAATTGCACGGGCGATGGGCGCTGTCGAACTGTTCACGCAATATCTGCGCCCAGGCCGTTTCGCAGGCGTTGTTGGATCCGGGCAGGCAGAAGATCAGCGTCTGGTTGGCGGACCCCGCGAAGGCGCGCGACTGGATCGTCGAACTGCCGATCTCGGTGTACGAGATTTGCCGGAACAGTTCGCCAAAGCCGGGAATCTCGCGGTCCAGCAGCGGCAGGATGGCGGCCGGCGTGTGATCGCGATGTGAAAAGCCGGTGCCGCCAGAGGTCAGGATGACCTGTACTTCCGGGTCGGCAATCCAGTCGCTGATGACGCGGCGGATCTGGTAGATGTCGTCGCGGACGATATCGCGGCGCACGCATTGGTGGCCCGCATGCGCCAGGTTGTGGGCAAGCAGATTGCCCGAAGTGTCGTCGCCCGCGCTGCGGGTGTCGCTGACCGTCAGCACGGCGCAGGCCAGCGAGACGGGAATTTCTTCGCTCATTTGCTTTCCTTCGGTGGGGCGGTGTCTTCATCCCAGGCGTCTGTGCGGTCCTGGTCGGCCTGGCGTTGTTCTACCCAGAAGCTGCTGCCGCCGGCCAGCGTCTCGCGCTTCCAGAACGGCGCGCGCGTCTTGAGCGCGTCGATGATGTATTCACAGCCGCGAAACGCGTCGCCCCGGTGGGCGCTGGCGGCCGCCACAAACACGATCTGCGCATTGCGCGACAGCGCGCCCACACGGTGCACGATGACGGTGCCATCCAGTTTCCAGCGCTGGCGCGCGGTGTCGGCAATGGCTTCAAGCTCGCGCTCGCACATGCCCGGGTAGTGTTCCAGGTAGAGCGTGTCGGTGGGCGAGTCGGGCGCGTAGTCGCGCACATAGCCCACGAACGTGACAATGCCGCCCACACCGGACCCGGCGTTCTCGCGTAGCGCCGCCGTCAGCGCGGCGGCGTCAAAATCGGCTTCCTGGACGCTGATCATGGCGCTCTCAGCCTCCGGTGACGGGTTCGAACACGGCCACTTCGTCGCCCGCCCGTATCGTTGCCGTGGGTTTGGAATGGGTTTGATTGATGGCCAGTTTCAGGCGCGCGGCGGGCGCCAGCTGCGGGTAGCGTTCCCCCAGCGCGGCCAGCAGTTGCGCGCCGGTGGACTCGCCGTCCAGCGGCCAGTCTTCCCCGCGCTTGCCGACCAATTCCGCCACGCGGGCGAAGTACAGAAGATTAATCGTTGCGCCATTCACCGCTTTTTCCTCCGGCCTTGTACTTAAGGCGAACTTGTTCAACCACGATGCCCTTGTCGGCGGCCTTGCACATGTCGTAGATGGTCAGCGCGGCCACGCTGCACGCCATCATGGCTTCCATTTCCACGCCGGTCTTGTAGCTGGTGCGGCAGGTGGCCTGGATGTCGATGCGGTGCGCGGCGTCGTCCAGCGAGAAGTCCACGCCCACGAAGGCCAGCGGCAGGCTGTGGCAAAGCGGGATCAGTTCCGCGCAGCGCTTGGCGGCCAGCACGGCGGCCACGCGGGCGGTGTTAAGCACTTCGCCCTTGCCCTTGCCGGGCTGCGTCAACAGGCCATAGGCCACGGCATTCATGCGCACGCTGGCCACGGCAATGGCCACGCGTTCGGTGTCCGTCTTGGCGATCACGTCGACCATGCGGACCTGGCCGGCTTCGTCCAGGTGGCTAAGGGTGGGGGTGGCAGATGACATTGGGAATCGGGATCGAGAATTGTTAATGTTTGAAAAGTGCGGTCCCGGCAGGCCGGGCAGGCCGCTGTTCCGCCTATGATAGACGAGCCCTAATCGGGGCGCGATAATCGCCATCAACTCGTCTCAGGAGACTCGCGATGCCCTTGCGGCGCCCCCAGCTTCGGTTCACCCGGCGCGCCGGCAAAATCCTGTTGGGCATTGTGGCGGTTGTGCTGATTCTTTGCGGCATAGCCGCCTGGCAAGTACCGAAGGTGCTGCACAACGTACTGACCGGTGACGTTGCCAAGATGATCGGCCGCGACGTTTCCGTCGGCAAGATCACTTTCAACCCGTTCACACTGACCGTCCGCGCACGCGACCTTGCCGTGGCGCAACCGGGTTCACAGACACCGCTTCTGGCGCTGACCGAACTGGATGTCAGCGCCGCCTGGAGCTCCTTGTTCTGGTTTGCGCCCGTCGTGGATCGGCTGACGCTGCGCCAGCCTACCATCGCGATCGTGCGCGAAGACGTCACGCGATTCAATTTCTCTGACATACAGCAACGCGTCGCGCAATTAACCGCCGCCCAGCCCGAAGAACCGCCCAAGCCCGATACCGGTCTGCCCCGGTTTTCGCTGAACAACATGGTGATCGAGGGCGGCGCCATCACGCTGGACGACAAGGTCACCGGGCGCAAGCAGGTGGTGGACGAGCTGGGCCTGGGCGTGCCGTTCATTTCCAACTTTGGCTATGCCACGGATATCGACGTGCAGCCGCGCCTGCACCTGCGCATCAACGGCAGCCCGTTTGACCTGAACGGGGTGGCCCGGCCGTTCGACAAGGTGCCGTCGTCCACGTTGCGGGTGGCGTTCAATGGCTTGCAACTGGAAAAGTGGGCCGACGTGTGGCCCATGCCGCTGCCCTTCAAGCTGGACAGCGCGCTGCTGGACTCGAACCTGCAAGTGGTGTTTGAACAGCCCAAGGACGCGCCGCCCAAGATACGCGTGGTGGGCGATCTGGGGCTGCGCCGTTTTGATTTGCGCGATACCAATGGCGATACGCTGGCCGCCTGGAGCGCGCTGACCGTCACGCGCCTGGAACTGGAACCCATTGCGCGCCAGGTGCATGTGGGCGAGGTCGGCCTGTGGGCGCCGCAGGTGCATGTGCGGCGCTACGCCAATGAACACCTGAACTGGCAGGACGTGGTGGTCAAGCTGAAGGCGCTGGGCGGTGTGTCGGCTACCGACACTCCGGTAGCCGACAAGCTCAAGCGCGACATGGGGCTGAAAGTGCAGCCGAAGGCGCAGGAGGGTGCTGCGCCCGATACCGGGACCGCGCCTGCGACGGGCACCGCGCCTGCGACCGGGACCGCGCCCGC
>NZ_JBLVOL010000051.1:0-13613 GCF_053543755.1 Achromobacter semiaridum
GCGTCCGCCAAGCCCCAGGCCTGCGCGATGTCGGCGCGCAATGCCAGGTCGGTAAACAGCGCCCGCTTGGCGCGCGCGGGCCCGACCAGCGCGGCCAGGCGGGGCAGGCCGCCCCAGGCCAGCGGCAAACCCAGCCGCACTTCAGGAAAGCGCAGCAAGGCGTTGGCCGCCAGCACGCGCCAGTCGCAGGCCAACGCCAGCACCGCGCCGCCGCCCACCGCCGCGCCGTCGATGGCGGCGACGGTAACTTGCGGCAATTCGCTCCAGGCGCGGCACAGCGCTTCGCCGCGCGCCAAGGCGCGTTGTGTGCTCAGCGGATCGTCATGGCCCCATAGCGCGGGGTCTTTCAAGTCGATGCCGGCGCTGAAGACGGCCGGCGTGCCGGTCAGCACCACGGCGCGGATGTGGTCGTCGCGCGCCAGCTCGGTCGCCGCGTCGATCAGCGCGTCCATGGCGGCCAGGTTCAGGGCATTGGCCTTGCCGCCCCGGTCATAGCGCACGATCGCCACGCCGTTATCCCGCTCGATTGCAACCATGCGCATGGGGTTCTTCCGTGCTTGTTTGGGAAAATCTGCTGGATATACTACCAAGTATGTTGAAACCCGCAAGGCTTCCGTGGCGCATCGAGGTTGGCCTGCGGGTAAGTCCGTATCCGGCGGTGCTGGATAGCCGGGGGAAAGTCATGAAAAATAAGGCAAATAACAAGGAAGGAGACGATTGATGAACGACGACGCTCGGGCGGAGATTCCGGACCGCCAGGCTTGCGTGCTGCGCTACTTGCTGGAGGCGCAAGCAGAAAAGATACCGGACAGAATCTTCGTCCGCTTCCACGGAGGCCCGACTTGGACCTACGCCCAGACGCTGGCGCGTGTTCAGCAGCGGGCGGCCACCCTGCGTCGGGAAGGCGTCAGGCAGGGTGACCGCGTGCTGTGCTGGATGGGCAATGGGCCTGAACTATTGGCCAGCTGGTTCGCCATCAATTACCTGGGCGCGGTATATGTGCCGCTGAACACGGCCTTGCGCGGGCGGCCGTTGGCGCACGTGCTGGACAATGCGCAGGCGGCCTTGATGGTGGCGCATCGCGCACTGGCGGGCCGCTTGCATGACGTGGCGCCGGGGGCGCTGGCGCGTGTGCTGCTCACTGGTGATGAACAGGGTGACGCGCCGTTGCAGCCGCCCGCCGGGGTGTCCTTTGCGCCCCTGTCTGACGCGGCCGACGCACCCCCGCCGGCGCTGCTGGCCCTGGACGCGCCGATCGAACCCTGGGATACGCAGTCCATCATGTACACGTCCGGCACCACCGGCTTGCCCAAGGGGGTGGTCACGTCCTACGTGCAGATTTACACCATGGGGCCCGACGCGTTCGACTGGATCACGCCTGACGATCGCTGCATGATCGCCGGTCCGATCTTTCACTGCGGCAGCACGCTGTACGTGTACGCCATGCTGGCCTACGGCGGGTCGATTGCGATGGTGCCGGAATTTCGCACCGACCAATTCTGGGACGCCATTCGCGACACCGAAAGCACGGTGGTGCTGCTGCTGGGCGTGATGGCGAACTTTCTGCTCAAGCAGCCGCCGTCTCCGCGTGACCGCGAACACACCTTGCGCGGCGTCTTCATCGTGCCGTTCGGCGAGGACGCGCCCGCGTTTCAGGCTCGCTTCGGGGTCGACCTGTACACCGTGTACAACATGACCGAAATCGCCAGCCCCTTGAGCGCCGGGCCGGGTTTGACCGAAGCCGGGCGCTGCGGCAAGCCCCGACCCTGGTTCGAGCTGCGCGTGGGCGATGCGCAAGACCGCGCGGTGCCCGACGGCACGGTGGGCGAGCTGCTGATACGCTCGCATCGGCCATGGGCCTTGTTCTCGGGCTATTACCGCAACCCCGAGGCCACCGCCGCGTCCATGCGCAACGGCTGGTTCCACACGGGCGACGCGTTCCGCCGCGACGCCGACGGCACGTTTTTCTTCGTAGACCGCTTGAAGGACGTGATTCGGCGGCGCGGGGAGAACATCTCGTCGTTCGAGCTGGAAGGGGAAATCTGCGCCCACCCGGACGTGCGCGAAGCCGTGGCCGTGGCGGTGCCCAGCGTACACAGCGAAGACGAAGTGCTGGCGGTTGTCACCGCCGTGGACGGGGCGCGGGTGGACGAGGCCGCGCTGATCGCATGGCTGGCCGAACGCGTGCCGCACTACATGGTGCCGCGCTACGTGCGCGTGGTGGACGATCTGCCCAAGACGGCCAGCGGCAAGCTGCAAAAGCATGTGCTGCGCAGCGAAGGCCTTGCCGACGGCACGTGGGATCGCGAAGCGGCCGGCATCAAGCTGCGCCGCGAACGGCTGGCTTGATTGGGTGGCGGGCTGCGCGGGGCGGCATGAATGGCGCGCGATACATGGCGCGCGATACATGGCGCGACATCCCGCGCCGCCCTGCGCTCAGGCGCGCGTGCCCAGGCCGGCGATGATGGTGTGCACGACCTTGTTGGCCAGGATCTCGCGATCATCGCGCGTTTCGCCCAGGCGCGGGCGATACCAGACGGCCAGCCAGTTGATGGCGCCCAGCGCCGCCTTGATGGCCACCGATACGTCGTCGATGGCCAGCGATCCATCCTCCACGCCCTCGTAGGCCACCCGCTTGAACAGGGCTTCGAAATCGTCGCGGATGGTCATCAGCTCGGCCAGCGTCTGCCGCTGGGCGGGCGTGGTCGCGCCCAGCCGGTGCATGTGCACACCCTGCACCACAACGGTCTCGAACGCCAGGTTTTCCATCATCGACAGCGCATGGTGCTTGAGCATCAGCGCCAGCCGGTGGGCCGCCGTGCCCGGTTCCTTCATGACCGGTCGCACCGCCTCGAAATTACGCCGCATGCCTTCGCGGTGCACGTCAAAGAACAGGTCCGTCTTAGACCGGTAGTAGTGGTAGACGCGGCCCTTGGTGGCGCCCAGTCGGCGCGCAACATCGTCGATGCTGGACGCGTGGAACCCTTGCTCCATGAAGCACTCGGCCGCCGCGGTCAGCAGTTCAATGTTGCCCATGCCGTCATCGCGTGCAGCCGTCACCGTAGGTTCCCCATTCATGCGCGTTTCTCCATCCATGCGTCGCGGCAAAGCGCCCAGTTTAGCCAATCGCCCGGGGCCGGGCGGCGTGCCGCAGCGCTGGGTGCAGGGGCGCCGCATCGTTCGCACGGCCTATACAAATCTAAAAACCGGAGTTTATACTACCCGGTATGTTTTTTGGCTTCGGCACGCAAATGTGCTTGCCGTGGTTCACGCCTTCATCGTCTTCCCCTTTCAACAACGGCCGCCCATGACCCCAGACCTCGTTCAAGAATCCCTTATCGACCCGCGGGTACTGGCCGCGCGGGTGTCGCAGGAAATCGGGGTGTCGGACTGGTTGACCGTCACGCAAGAACGGGTGGACCTGTTTGCCGATGCCACCGGCGACCACCAGTTCATCCACGTAGACCCGGAACGCGCCGCGCGCGAAGGCCCGTTCGGTGGCCCCATCGCGCATGGCTTTCTGTCCTTGTCCTTGCTGACTGCCTTCAGCTTGCAGGTGCTGCCGGTATTTGCAGGCGCCATCGGTGTCAACTATGGCTTCGACAAGGTCCGCTTTTTGACCCCCGTGCCCGTCGGCGCGCGCGTGCGCGGCCGCTTCGTGCTCAGCGAATTCACGCCGCGCAATGACCGCGAATTCATCACCCGCTATGCCGTCACCGTCGAGATCGAAGGCGCCGCGCGCCCTGCGCTGGTGGCGGACTGGATCACCATGACCGTGCTTGAAGGATGAATGCCATGACCATACGCTTTGATGATCGCGTCGCCATCGTGACGGGCGCGGGCCAGGGGCGGGGCCGCAGCCACGCGCTGCAACTGGCCGCGCGCGGCTGCCGAGTAGTCGTGAACGACTATGGTGGCGCGGTGCAGACCGGCGTGGTGCAGACCAGCGCGGTGCAGACCGGCGTGGTGCAGACCGGCGCGGTGCAGACCGGCGTGGTGCAGACCAGCGTGGTGCAGACCAGCGCCGCGCAAGCCGTTGTCGATGAGATCATCCGCGCCGGCGGCCAGGCGATTGCCGACGATGGCAACGTATGCGATAGCGCCGCCGTCGACGCCATGGTGGCGCGCGCCGTGCAGGCCTGGGGCCGCGTCGACATTCTGATCAACAACGCCGGCATCCTGCGCGACAAGACCTTCGCCAAGATGAGCGCCGACGATTTCAACGCCGTCATCAATGTGCACCTGCTGGGATCGGCCAACTGCGCGCGCGCCGTGTGGCCGATCATGCGCGAGCAGCGCTACGGCCGCATCCTGATGACAACGTCCACCTCGGGCATGTACGGAAACTTCGGTCAATCGAACTACGGCGCGGCGAAGGCGGGCGTGGTGGGGCTGATGAACGTGCTGCATCTGGAAGGTCAGAAGCACGGTATCCATGTGAACGCACTGGTGCCCACCGCCGCCACCCGCATGACGGCCGAGATGTTCGATGCCGACGCGCTGCGCGCGCTGGACCCCGCGTTCGTGACCCCGGCGGCGCTGTTCCTGGTGGCAGAAAGCGCGCCCAGCCGCACGGCCCTGCTGGCGGGCGCCGGCACCTACGCGCGCCTGGCCATCGTGGAAAGCGCGGGCATGTATTTCCCCGAGAGCGACCGCACGCCGGAAAGCATCGCCGCGCACTTCGACGAGATCGCCAGCCTGGACAACCTCATCGAACCGCCCGAAGGGCTTGCGCATGTTGCCCGCATTCTGAAGCGCGCGCAGGAGGCGGCATGAGCGCAAACGAGAATGAAGCCGCGTCCGGCCCCGCTCCGCAACGCGCCACGCCGCACGCCCGCAGCGACTACCCGCGCTTGATGCCGATGACCACACGGTTGCGCGATACCGACGTCTACGGCCACATGAATAACGTTGTCTACAACGAGTATTTCGACACCGCGGTCAACCAGACGTTGATCGAACTTGGCGTGCTGGACCTGCGCCAAAGCGAGGTGATCGGGCTGGTCGTGCATAGCCAGACGTCCTACTTCCGCCCGGTGTCGTTTCCGGATTCCGTCGTGCTGGGCCTGCGCGTGGGCCGCCTGGGCCGCAGCAGCGTCACCTATGAATTCGCGCTGTTCCGGGGTGACGACGAGACCGCCGCCGCGCAGGGCAGCTATACCCACGCCTACGTTGACCGCGCCACCAGCCAACCGGTTGCCTTGCCGTCGGCCTTGCGCCGTGCGCTGGAACCCTTGCTTGTCGGGGCGGCGTGATGCGCCGCCTTGCGTGGCCACGCTGACCACAACGCTGCCCGGGAGCCCCCGTGAACGCCCACACCCTGCCTCGCGTCACGTATTCGAATATCCACGCGGATTTTTCTTCGGTACACGACCTGCTGGACCTGCGCCTTCCCGACTTCGAAACGCGCATGCTGGGCCGCGACCATCGTCACCGTCTGAACGGCGAATTCGTGGCGGGCGAAGCGTTGCAGGACGTGTATTCACCCATTGACCATTGGCTGATGATCGGCCGCTTTCCATGCGCCGATGCCGACACGGTCGACCGCGCCATCGCGTGCGCCAAGCGTGCGCAGCCGGCCTGGGATGCGCAAGGCTGGACGGCCCGCATCGCGGTGTTGCGGCGCCTGGCGATGGTGCTGTCCGAACGCAAGCTCGACTTCGCCATGGCCACGATGATTGAAATCGGCAAATCGCGGCTGGAAGCGTTGGGCGAAGCCGAGGAAGCGGTGGACCTGATCCGCTACTACTGCGATCAGGCCGAACGTAGCGATGGCTACCGGCACCCCCTGGCGCGCGCATTCGACAACGAAAGCACGCTGGACGTGTTGCGCCCTTATGGCGTCTTCGCGGTCATCGCGCCCTTCAATTTCCCGCTGGCCCTGTCGGTCAACATGGTGTGCGCCGCGCTGCTGGCGGGCAATACCGTGGTCTACAAGCCGTCGCCGCGCGCCGCGCTGACCGGGGCATTGATGCTGGGCGCCTGCGACGCCGCCGGCCTGCCGCCCGGCTGCGTCAACGGCGTGCAGGGCGGCGCGAAGACGGGCGCGTTGCTGGCGCATCACACTGCCATCGACGGCTACGCATTCACCGGCAGTCTTGATGTCGGCATGGACCTGCTGCAAACCGTAGCGGCCGGCCGTCATGCGCGGCCCGTCATTGCCGAGATGGGCGGCAAGAGTCCCACCTACGTTACCGCCAGCGCCGATATCGACGTGGCGGTGCAAGGCGTGCTGCGATCCGCGTTCGGCCTGCAAGGGCAGAAGTGTTCGGCCGGGTCCAAGGTCTACGCGCACACGGCCGTGTACGACGCGTTCGTGGAGCGCCTGTGCGCGGCGGCCGACGACATTGTGGTGGGCGACCCGCGTGACCGAGCCGTATTCATGGGGCCGCTGATAGATGAAGCCGCGTGGCGGCGCTACCGCACCGCGTGCGAAGACGCCGACGCCTGCGGTCAAGTCCTGGCCGGTGGACGCCGCTTGAACGCCGGCGAATTGGCTTACGGACACTATGTGCGTCCCACTGTCGTTGCGGGCTTGCCGGCCGATCACCGCTTGAACCGCCAGGAATTGTTCCTGCCCTTGGTGTCGGTATTGCCGTTCGATGAATTGCACGCCGCCATCGACGACGGCAACGCCGTGATGTACGGGCTGGCCGCCGGCTGCTACGCGCGCGAGCAAGCCGAGATCGACACGTTTCTGAACCGCGCCCAGGCCGGGGCGCTGTACGTCAATCGCGCCAGCGGCGCGACGACGGGCGCGTGGCCGGGCATCCAGACGTTTTGCGGCTGGAAGGGCTCGGGCATGACGGGCAAGGGCGGGCTGGGCCCGTACTACGTCGCCCAATTCGCGCGCGAACAAAGCCACACCGTCTGGCGCGCCTGATGCCGCAGCAACGCGGTCCGCATCACCCCCAGTCCGCAGCACCTTGCCGTCACCCGCCTTCGTCACATCAGGAACCCATCATGAGAGAAGCCGTCATCGTCTCCACCGCCCGTACGCCCATCGGGCGCGCGTATCGCGGCGCGTTCAACGACACCACTGCGCCGACCCTGGGCGGCCATGCCATATCGCATGCCGTCGCCCGCGCGGGCGTCGCGCCGGGCGAAGTCGAAGACGTGATCCTGGGCGCGGCGTTGCAGCAGGGCACCACGCACATGAACGTGGCGCGGCAGGCGGCATTGCGCGCCGGGCTACCGGTACACGTGGCCGCGATGACGCTGGACCGGCAGTGCGCGTCCGGGCTGATGGCCATTGCCACGGCCGCGCGGCAGGTCACGCAGGAAGGCATGGACATCGTGGTGGCGGGCGGTTTGGAGTCGATCTCGTTGGTGCAGAACGCCAGCATGAATCGCAACCGCTGGCTGGACGACGCGTTGATGCGCGAGCAGCCCGAGATCTTCATGAGCATGCTGGAAACCGCTGAAATCGTAGCCGGCCGCTACGGTATCCCCCGCGCCGCGCAGGACGCATACGCGCTGCGTTCGCAGCAGCGGACCGCCGCGGCGCAGGCGGCCGGCCGTTTCGATGACGAGATCGTGCCGCTTTCCGCCGTCATGCAGGTCACCGATCGGGCTACGGGCCAGACCACCGCCCAGCCCGTCACGCTTGCGCGCGACGAGGGCAACCGGCCCGACACCACGCTGGCAAGCCTTGCGGCCTTGCAGCCGGTGTTCAAGAACGGCCAGCGGCTGGATGTCGGCCAGTACATCACGGCGGGCAACTCATCGCAATTGTCGGACGGCGCGGCGGCCTGCCTGGTAATGGAAGCGGGCGTGGCGCGACGGCGCGGTCTGACCCCGCTGGGTACTTATCGCGGCATGGCGGTGGCCGGTTGCGGCCCTGAGGAAATGGGCGTCGGGCCGGTGCATGCCGTGCCCCGCCTGCTGGCGCGGCACGGGCTGACCGTTGACGACATCGGCTTGTGGGAATTGAACGAAGCGTTCGCGTGTCAGGTGCTGTACTGCCGCGACCAGCTGGGCATCCCGGACGACCGCCTGAACGTCAATGGCGGCGCCATCGCCATCGGGCATCCGTATGGCATGTCGGGCGCGCGCATGGCCGGGCACGCGTTGATAGAAGGCCGGCGGCGCGGGGTGCGTTATGCCGTTGTCACGATGTGCGTGGGCGGTGGCATGGGCGCGGCCGGCCTGTTTGAAATCGCGGGGTGATCCCGCCGGCGCTTACTTGGCGACGTTCTCGTCGTCAATCGACAAGCCGCCTTCTTTCATGATGCCCTGGGCGATGTCTTCCGCCGACTTGCCGGCAAAGCCATGTTCGCCTGCCGTGATGCGAAAGCTGTCGCCTTCCAGGGGGCTCATCAGCGTGGCCGACGACAGCAGGATGCCGTTCGAGCGGATCTGGATGCGTTTGCCGACCCGGTCGCGGGTGAAGTCGGCCAGGGCCTTGCGGCTGTCGGGTTTGAGTTCAATATCAACCACGCGCGCGCCGGTGTTCGGGTCGGATGACGCGGTGGCGCGCTGGGCTTGCAAGGTGACGCTTTCGGCGTGCGCGGCCAGCGGCATCGCCACGGCGGCGGCCACGGCCAGGATCAGGTGTCTCATTAGGGGCATCGCGGACTCCTTCTGTTGGACAACGCCAATATCCTAGCCGAAGTCGCGTGCCCCGTTAACGTCAGGGCTGGCCGGCCGGGCGCACGCCCAGGGCTCGCATCCATGGCGTGTCCGGCAGCCCCTGAATGGGCGGCATGCCGGGCAGCGCCATTCCCATGGGGTTGCGCGTGACGTCTTGCAGCACGGCGGCCCACTCGCGCGGGTCCAGCGGTTCGCCCATGCGCACGCGCAAGTCCAGCAGGTCCAGCGCGGCGCGGCGGTGGCCGGCCTCGGCGGCGTCGCGAAACAAGCGTTCGGCCACGTTGTAGTTCTTGGGCACGCCGCGCCCCATCCCGGCCAGTTCGCCTAGATAGGTTTGCGCGGGCGCAAAGCCCTGGTCGGCGGCGCGCTGATACCAGCGAGCGGCAGCCTTGTAGTCCTGCTGCACGTGTTCGCCGTTCTCCAGGATCAGCCCCAAGGTGGTCATGGCTACGACGTCGCCCGCTTGCGCCCGTGCTTGCAGCGAGGCCAGGCGGGGTTCGTCCAGGTATTGCGCGCCGCGTTCGACTTCGTATTCCCACGCGCTGATGCGCGCCTTGATCAAATCGCGGCCCAGCGTGGGGGAAGGGCCACGCCCCGCCTGGCCCGGCTGGCCGGGTTGGGCGGGGGGCGTGGCGGGCGTCTGGCCGTCGGCCAGGCTGGTGAACGTGACGGTGCCGACCAGGCTGCTGGCGTAGTGCGGAACCTGGCGGTAGGCGGTGGCTACCTGCACATCGCCCGTCAATTGCTTGAAGAACGTTTCAACCGGCGCGGACGCGGGCAGCTCGGCCAACCCTTGCGCGAAATAAAACGCATAGGGGCTGTGGCGCGGACCGTCATTGCCAAAGCCGTCTTCGGCCGTGGCGCCGGGCTGCGTCGAAAACGCAATCAGCTCGCCGCCCGCGGGCACAGCGCGAACCAGGCCCACCGACGGTGCGCCACGCGTCAGGTTGGTACGGCAGGCATCCAGCACCAGCAGACGCGCACGCACTTGCGCGCGGCGCAGCGCCTGCGACACGCGCTTCAGGCTTAACGAGCCCTGTTGCGCGGTGCGGATGCGCACGTCGGCCAAGGCCACGGGCAGTTCTACGCCGAACAGGTAGTTCACGTCATCCACCGCCACCGCGTGGCCGGCGAAGTACACCAGCGCCAGATCGGCGCCGTTTGCTCGGGTGGCGAATTCGTCGACGGCCGCTTCCATCTGGGCGGTGGTCAGATCGGTCAGCAAGGTGACGTCGACGTTGCGGCGGCGCAGCGTGTCGGCAACCAGACGCGCGTCGTTGACCGGATTCGCCAACGCATTGGTGGGCACGGCGTAACGGGCGTTGCCGATGACCAGCGCATAGCGGCGGGTGGCCAAAACGGGAGTGGGCGTGGGCGCGGCGGTGGCGGCGCCCGGCGCGGACAGGCTTGGTGGGGCGGCGCCCAGCAGGCCGGCGCCGAACAGGGCGGTGACCAGGCGGCGGCGGGTCCGGCTAAGGCTGGGGGCGGACTTGGCGGACATGGCGGATGTGGCGGACATGGCGGGCACGGTGGACACGGCGGGCACGGTGGACACGGCGGGCAGGGCGGATCGGCATGGCTTCATGGCGCGGGGCAAGGGCCGGGCAGTGCCGCCGCAACGCCCACCGCGCCCAGCGCCGTGGCGGCGTCGTGCAGCGAGGATACGCGCGCGGCGCTCAACACAAAGCGGCCGTCTTCGTCGGGCCCGGCCACGATGGACACCGCGTACTGCGCCAGGGTGTTGCGCAACTGCTTGGCGCTGACGGCGTCGGGCAGGTCCACGACCAGGCGCGGGCAAGCGCCGCCGCCGCGCGTCAGTGTGCCGTCCTGCACCGGCACGCCGTCGGACAGCAAGCCATCGCGCGGCGCTTGCAGCAGCACGACCGCCGACAAGGCGATGGCCAACGCCCAGCCCAGCGGCATCAACGGGCTGGCGGGGGTGGGCCACAACCATTGCCACAGGCGCGCGCGCGACGAAGGCGGGGCGGGCGCGGGGCGCGACTGTTCGGCCAGCGCGCGCAGAAACTGCGTGTCGCGCTCGGCCTGGCCGATCTCGTTATGCGCAATCTGGCGCGCTTGCGCCAACAGGCGCCATTCGTCGATTTCGGCCTGCAATTCGGGGTTGCGCGCCAGCTCGGCTTCAAACGCGCGGCGCGCGTCGGCGTCCAGTTCCCCGGACAGGTAGGACAGTACGCGGTCTTCAGACATGATCAGTCCATTCCTTTGCGCGTGCAGTCGGCCACCAGCTTGCGCGCGGCATGCAGCCGGCTCTTGACGGTGGGCACGTGCAGGTCTTGCTGCTTGGCGATCTGTTCCATCGGCACTTCGTCCAGATACAGGAACATCGTGGCGCGCAAGGTGTCGCTCAGTTGGTTCAGGCAGTCGCGCATGCGCTGCACGACGGACAGGTGCTCGTACGCTTTGGCGGGGTCCGAGAAGGGCGATGGGTCGCCCACGTCTTCGGCGTCGTCAAAGACGTTGTCCTCGTGCTGGGCATCGGCGTCCGGCCCGGTCCATGGCACTTCGTGCCGGGTTCGGCGATGCATCTGTATCAGCTCGTGCAAGGACCCCCGGTACAGGTAGCCGCCCAGCTTGCTGACGGCCAGCTCGTGCGCCGCCCAGCCGGCGGGCGGCTGGCCGTGCAGAAAGCCTTCGTCCTTGAACGTGCGCGTTTGCAGGAATTTCATCAGCGCGTTGTTGAAGGCGTCGACCACCCCTTCCGGCGACGCGTTGAAGAATTTCTTGCGCAGCTTCAGCGTGATGTGCTGTTCGGCCTTGTTGCGGAAATCCAGCGCGTAGCGCGGGTCTGCATGCATGATGCGCAGCAGCGCGTCGACGTTGTTGATGACGTAGCGCTTGGGGTCGAGCGTGTTCATGGTTCAGTTTCTTGTTGTCGAACTGGACGCAGTAAACGTCAGCCCATCGGCAGGGAACGCCGCCGCCCTGCAAACCCAGGGCAGCGGCACCTTAGCCGTGCAAGGGCGGAAAATCAAGCGCGGCGGCGCAGGATGGCAACGCCACGGATGGTGAAGCCGATCACGATCGCCAGCGACAGGTAGAAGCCAAAGCCAAAGCTCATGTTGTTCCACAGGCCGGACGCCATATCGCCCGCCATGCCGCGGCTGGCGCGCGAGCCGCCCATGAAACCGGCGAACTGGCGGGTGGCCGCCATCAATTCACGCACCTGCGAAACCACGCCCATCAGCGCGATCAGCCACAACGCCAGCGGCATGAAATAGCCCAGGCGCGCCGCGCGTTGCGGCATCAGCGACGGCAGCAGGGGGCCCACCACGGCCAGCAGCCACAACAGCGCATAGATGCCCGCGCCCGGCGCCTGGCCGCCCATCGACCCTTGCATGCCGCCGCCGTTCTGCAAACGCAGCAGGTCATAGAAGCTGAGGCTGGCGTTCGATCCCATCATGCGTACGGTCAGCACCGAGAACACGGTGGTGGCCAACAGGAACAGCAGCGCGCCCACGGCGTCGCCACGGTTGACGCGGGCGGCGGCGGTGGCGGCCCAGCGCCCGCCGTGGGTCTTGGCCTGGGTCAATACGTCGCGCAGCTCTTTACCTTGCATGGTCATTCCTTTTCGGTTGCGGCAAATGGATGCCTGTACCAATGGCTATGCGCGGCGGGCAAAAAGGTTCGATTTATTTTTGACGGAATTTTCTTTCTATCTTTTTTTGATCTTTTTTCGAACCTTTTTCGATGCCGTGCGTAGCAAGAGGCAAGGGCGCGGATTTCCCCGCTGCCAATCATCCACACGGAGAACCCCATCATGTCCAACCCCACCGCCCTGGCCGCCCTGTATCAAACCGTGGTCCAAGACGAACTGGGCCTGGTCGCCCGCATCGACGAAGACGGCGACGTGATGTTCCGCTATCCCGACCTGGGCACCATGTTCTTCAGCGTGAGCGACGCCGACCCGGAATTTCTGCGCCTGGTGTATCCCAGCTTTGTCGACGCCAATGAACTGGGCCTGACGCGCGAGCAACTGCTGGAAGTCATGAACGCCGTCACGCATCGCTGCAAGGCCGTCAAGCTCAGCCTGGGGCAGGACCGCGCCGACAAGGCCGGGCGCATGTCCGCCTCGGTGGAAGGCTTTGTGGCGGGGCCCGACTCGCAGCCGGCCGAAGCGCTGCTGCGCGGCGTCGTGGCGCGCTGCGTCAGCGTCATCCGCCATGCGGCGAGTGAACTGGTCAAGGACGCGTTGGAACACAAGCAACGCGCCGCCGGCTAAGGGCTCTTTCGGCCCCCAACCGCCCAGCGGAATTGAAACAAGCCTGGCCCTGCCTTGTAACCTTGAGATACATTGCGGGGCCGGTTTCCCGACACCTTGATGATTTCGATGCACCCGTTCTTATTCCGTTCGTTGACCTTGCGCCTGATAACCATGCTGTTGCTGCTGGGAGGATTGAGCGCGTGCGCGGTCCAGACCAACTCGCGGGGCAAGCTGGTCTACGGCGTGGACACGGCGGCGTTGTTCGGCACCGAGATCGGCCAGTTCCCACTGCAGGGCGGTGGCGAGGGTACGCTGCGGCGCGAAGGCAAGAACTTCTCGGTCAAGCTGTCCGGCAACCAACGCGTGGTGCCCCTGAACAACGTGGACTCGGCCCGCATCGCGCGTACCGAGAACGTCGGCGCGCGTACCGTCGTGGTGATCGAGACCCAGCGGCGCAACTGCGACTACCGCTATACCGTGCTGGCCATCCAGGGTTCGGACGTGCTGTCCTGGGACGTGGGCAACTGCCGCGACCGGCCCGCCGTGCTGGTGCAGGATGACCGCGCCGCCCTGACGCTGGACTTCCCGAAGGGGGCCGGCATCGAACGCTTTGTCTACACGCAAGACGGCCGCATGCGCCGTGGCGACGTGAAGTCGGTAGCCGGCATGAATCCGCGCGCCAAGCCCTTCGCCGACGAATCCCTCTACCCTTCCGGTTACCACGATTCCTTGCGCCAGTACGGCGTCTATCCGCCACCCGCCGCGCCCGCCAGGCCCAAGCCCGGCAGGTCGCCCAAGG
>NZ_JBLVOL010000052.1:0-13601 GCF_053543755.1 Achromobacter semiaridum
GCCGCGCGGCGCGGGCCACGGCCGCGGACAGATCGGGCGGCGGCGGCAGGCTGCCGGCCCACGCGCCGTCGGCCAGATAGCCCAAGCCCAGCAACTGCGGCATGGCAGGGTGCAGGCTGGGGTACAGACGTTCGGGCGTGGGGGGATGCGACAGGGCCGTCAGCGTGGCCAGCACGGCCTCGTGCTGCACGGTCTTCTGGCTGAGCATGCGCTGGGCGATGCTGGTGCCTTGAAAGAAGCGGTCGTGCTGGTCCAGGTATTCCTGGCGGGCGATCCAGGCGGCGCCCAGCAAGAACAAAACCAACCAACAGAGGAGGGCGCGGGTGCGCGATAGGGGATTCACGCGTGAAATTATGCCTTGCGGCAAGCGCGCCCCGACATCCGTAGGGTTACGGAGGCGGGGGGGGGCGAAGGCGCGGGTAACGAAGGCGGCGGTTTTGGGACGATGGCTTCGCGGGCGATGGCTTCGGAGGCGTCAGGCCGCGCGCTGGGGGGCATGGTCGCCGGATTCGGCCTGCGAACTGGCCGACACCGCTATTTGATACAGCGCCGCCACCAGGTCCGACTGCGTCACCAGCCCCTGCAAGTTGCGCGAGCCGTCCAGCACCGGCACGCAGTGCACGCTGTCCGACATCGGGCGGGCCAGCTCAATTACGGGCAGGCCGGGCGTGGCGAAGGGCACTTCGCTGCGCATGCAATCGGCTACCAGCAATTCTTGAGGCGGCGTGCCGTCCGGCATGGCGGCCAGCGGACGCGTCTTGCGCGCCAGCACATCGGCCTGCGCCACCATGCCCGCGTAACGACCGGCGGCGTCCAGCACCGGCAAGGCTTGCAGCCGGTGCTTGTCGAACAAGCGCACGGCGTGGTCAAGCGGGGCGTGCTCTTGCACGGTGACGACATCGCGCGACATGATGTCCGCGCACGAAACGTCGCCAAAGCGGCGCACGCTGGCGCGCAGCTCGGCGGCCAGCACGATGTCTTCCAGGTCTTCCTTGCTGATGTCCAGCAATTCGCCGCGCTGCGCCAGGGCCTCGTCCAGGTCGGCGCGGGAAAAGCCCAGGCGGGTGCTGGGCGCGGCATCGCGCGTGTGATGGCTTTGCGCGGGGTCGGCGTGGCGGCGCGGGTAGTTGCGCTTGAAGGCGCCGTTGAACGCCACGGCGATGCACAGCAGGATCAGTGAATTCAAGCCCACGGGCCACAGGGCAAAACCATAGCCCAGGCTGGCCACCGACGGCCCGCCCAGCACGGCCGTCAACGCCACCGCCCCGCTGGGCGGATGCAGGCAGCGCAGGCTGAACATGGCGCCGATGGACAAGGCCACCGCCACGGCGGCCGCCACGCCCGGCACGGGGATCATCTGTGCGCAGAACACGCCGATCAGCGCCGACACCAGGTTGCCCGCCATGATGGACCAGGGCTGCGCCAGCGGGCTGGCCGGCGCGGCAAACAGCAGCACGGCCGATGCGCCCATGGGGGCGATGAACCAGGGGCTGGCCGCGCCCAGCGCATGCCGCCCCACCCATTCCGTGCAGAACAGTCCGACCAGCGCGCCCAGCACGCCCACCAGCTTTTCGCGCCCGTTAACGCCTACCGGCGCTGGCGCGAATGCGCTCAGCCAGCGCTTTAATGCCACACCCAAAACGATCTCCTCGCGTGCTTGAAATATGTCGCGGGACGACAATTTATCACGCGGCGCGGTGTGGGTCGGTTATGAACTTATGCGCGGGCGGAGGGGGCCGGGGCGGCGCAGGATGCGCGCTCGTCCCAAGGCGCCCCTCAGGCCGTGTCGTCGCCGATGCGCGCCAGCAGGCGACCCAGCAAGGGCCGCATCGCGCGCAATTCTTCCAGATGCGAGGCCGACAGGCTTTCCAGCACGCGTTCGGCCTTGGGCGTCAGCACCACTTCTACCCGGCGGCCGTCTTCGGGGTCGGCCTCGCGGCTGACCAGGTCCAGACGCGCCAGGCGGCCGACCAGCTCGGCCGCCGTGTGCGGCCGGATCAACAGCCGATCGGCGATCTCGCCGACATACAGGCCGCGCCGGTCGGGCGCGCTTTTGCGCGTGCCCTTGATGGCCAGCAGGGTTTGGTGCTGCTGCGGCGTCAGCGCCAATTCGGCGGCGGCGCTTTCGCTGAACGCGGCGAACGTGCGCAGCGCGTAGCGAAAGTCAGCCAACAGCTCGTAGTCGGCGGGGGACAGCGGAGTGGGGGACGGAGACGTTTTCACAAGGGCAATTCTAATATATGTCGTGATACGATATAAATAAGCAAATCAAACCGTCCTGGCAATCCCATGTCTTCAACGCCTGTTTCCCCATTGTCCGAGTCCCCCGCATCGCGCACGTCCGCCACATCGCCCACGGCCTCGCTATCCCCGGCATTGCCTGCGTCCCCGTCGTCTATCCAGTCAAAATCCGGCGCATCCCCGCACGCTCATCGGCTGGGCGACTTCACCACCGACCGTCGCGTGGTGATGCTGATGGCGTTGGCCGTGCCCGTGGGCCTGGCCAGCGTGTTGGCCGCCTGGGCCTTGCTGCGGCTGATCGCGCTGTGTACCAACCTGGCCTACCACGGCCAGTTTTCCTTTGTTGACCAGCCCATCACGACCGGTGCGCTGGGATGGGCGTCCGTTGCCATCCCGGTCGTGGGCTGCCTGATCATCGGCTTGATGGCGCGGTACGGCTCCGAGAAGATTCGCGGCCACGGCATTCCCGAAGCGATGGAAGCCATATTGATCGGCAAGAGCCGCATCCAGCCCAAGGTGGCGGTGCTGAAACCGGTGTCGTCGGCCGTGTCGATCGGTACCGGCGGGCCGTTCGGCGCGGAAGGGCCCATCATCATGACGGGCGGCGCCATCGGGTCGCTGCTGGCGCAAACGATCCACCTGGACGACGGCGAGCGCAAGACCTTGCTGGTGGCGGGCGCCGCCGCCGGCATGACGGCCATCTTCGCCACGCCGCTGGCCGCCATTCTGTTGGCGGTGGAATTGCTGCTGTTCGAGTGGAAGCCGCGCAGCTTCCTGCCCGTGGCGGTGGCGGCGCTGGTGGCCGCCGCCGCGCGCGCCTTCATCCTGGATGCCGGGCCCATCTTCGCGTATGCCGGCGCCTTGTCCTTTACGCCAGGTCACCTGTTGGCGTGCGCGGCGGTGGGGGTGCTGGCCGGCCTGGGCTCGGGCGTGCTGACGTCCTTGGTGTACGCGGCCGAGGACCTGTTTGAAAAACTGCCCTTGCATTGGATGTGGTGGCCCGCGTTTGGCGGGCTGGCCATCGGCATCGGTGGCCTGATCGACCCGGCGGCGCTGGGCGTGGGCTATGACAACATCCGCCACCTGCTGGCGGGCGATCTGGCGTTGCAGGCCGTGCTGGTGCTACTGGTGGTCAAGGTGGCGATCTGGTCCATCGCGCTGGGGGCGGGCACCTCGGGCGGGGTGCTGGCGCCCTTGCTGATTTTTGGTGGGGCGCTGGGCGCGCTGGCCACGCCGTGGCTGCCTCAGGCCGATCCCGGCTTCTGGGCGCTGGTGGGCATGGCGGCCATGATGGGCGGCACCATGCGCGCACCGCTAACCGCGACGCTGTTCGCCGTCGAACTTACCGGCAACCTGAGCGCGCTGCTGCCCGTGCTGGCAGCCTGCGTGTTCGCCTACGGCATGACGGTGCTGCTGTTGAAGCGGTCCATCCTGACCGAGAAAATCGCGCGGCGCGGGCATCACGTCAGCCGTGAATACCATGTGGATCCCTTCGAACTGCTGCGTGCCGAAGCGGTGATGACGCATCCCGTTGAGTCCTTCGCAGCAAGCATGACGGTGGCGCAGGCCATTGCCCATTTCACGACGCTGGGACACGTGCATACCAGCTACCCGGTGGTGGACGACGAGGGCGTGGTGGTGGGCACGGCGACTCGCGCGGATTCGCTGGCGTGGGCGCTGGGTGAAACCGAGGACACGCGCACGCTGGCGCAAGCGCTGGCTGGCCGCGAACCGGTGCTGGGCTATCCCGACGAACTGGCCGGCCGCATCGCCGACCGCATGGCGCTGTCCGGGGTTGGGCGTGTGCCGATCGTCGACCGCGCCAGCCATCGCTTGCTGGGCTTGGTGGGCCGGCGCGACCTGTTCCGCGCGCGGGCTCAACGGCTGCGCGATGAAACGCAGCGAACGGCATATTTCCGCCGTGCTTCCTGACCGCCGCCGTGCTTCCTGCTTTCCGATGCGTTTCCGGTTTTCAGACCCGCTTCCTGAAGACGCGCGCGTCCTGCTTTCAGACCCGCTTTCTGAAGACGCGCGCGTCCTGCTTTCAGACCCGCTTTCTGAAGACGCGCGCGTCGTGTCTTCAGACACGTTTCTTCGCTACCCGCCGTCAGCCGCCCGCAGCCGCCACAGCACGTCCAGCACATGCTGGGTCGACCGTTCCACTTTTTCGGCCCGGTGCGCAATGCCCAGCGGCCGCCACAATGCCGGGCGCAACGCGCGCATGATGATGCGCGCGTCTGATTGCGGCGCGGTGGCTTCGTGCGGCAGCAGCGTTGCGCCATAGCCTGCCGCCACCAGGCTCTTGATGGCGTCGTTGTAATTAAGCTGGATGCGCGCGCGCGGGTTCAGCCCGGCCGCGGCAAACCATTCACCCGTCTGGCGCGATAGCCGCGTGGTCGCGTCGTTCAGGATCAGCGGGCGGTTGGCCAGCCAGGCTGGGGTGACCCGTGCCGGCGCGGCCCAGCCGGCCGGCAGAAACGCCATGACGGGATCACGCCGCCACGGCTTGATCACCAAGCCGTCGATAGGCGGTTGCGGCAAGGCCACCAGGCCCACGTCCAGGCTGCCATCGTTTAAACGCTGCAAGGTTTCCTGCGACGTCAGCACCGCCACCTGCACGTCGATGCCGGGGTGGTGCTTGCCCAGGGTTTCCAGCGCTTGCGGCAGCAGATGCGCGATGGCGCCGGTGGACGCGCCCAGCCGCACGCGGCCGGACAAGCCCTGCACCTGGCGCTGCACGTCATCCAGTGCCTGATCGGCTTCGGCCAGCAGGCGGCGCGCGCGTTCCAGCAGCGTGTCGCCGATGGCGGTGGCGCGCACCTGGCCGCGCTTGCGCGTCAGCAGCGGCGCGCCCACGCGGGCTTCCAGGTCGGCCACGTGCAGGCTGACGGTGGGCGGCGCCAGGTGCAACGCACGCGCCGCCTCGGCGAAGGAACCCAGGTCGGCGATGGCAACCAGGGTGCGCAGGCGGTCAAGGCTGATTTCACGCATGGGGCAGTCATCCGGGAAAAGGATCATTCAGAAAAGATGAATTTGACGGTCATGATATTCGACTTTTCTTATGCACTGCGCGGCTCGATGATACGGCTTGCATCCAGACCCCCATTCCTTTTCCTGACGGAGCAGCCATGACCCAACCCCTAGTCTTTATCGATGGCGACCAAGGCACGACCGGCCTGCAAATCCATGAACGCTTGAATGGCCGCACCGATCTGCGCCTGCTGACGTTGCCGGCCGCCGAGCGCAAAGACGCTGCCCGCCGCGCCGAAGCCATCAACGCCAGCGACGTGGCCATCCTGTGCCTGCCGGACGAGCCGGCGCGCCAGGCGGCGGCGTCCGTGGTGAACCCCGCCGTGCGCATCATCGACGCCAGTTCGGCGCATCGCACGGCGCCGGGCTGGGTCTATGGCTTTCCGGAAATGGCCGCGGGGCAGGCCGACGCCATCGCGCGGGCCAAGCGGGTCAGCAACCCCGGGTGCTATCCCACGGGCGCCATCGCCTTGCTGCGGCCGCTGATCCAGGCGGGGTTGGTGCCTGCCGACTATCCGGCGGTGGTGCACGCCGTGTCGGGCTATTCGGGCGGCGGCCGCGCCAGTGTGGAGGCGTACGAAGGCGCCGATGCGGCGTCGCAGCCCGCATTCCAGCTGTACGGCCTGGGGCTGGCGCACAAGCACACGCCCGAAATCGAAGCGCATGCCGGGCTGACGCAGCGGCCCGTGTTCGTGCCCGCTTATGGCGCGTTCCGCCAGGGCATAGTGCTGACGATTCCGCTGCAACTACGGATGCTGCCGGCCCGCGTCACCATCGCCCAGCTGCATGACGCCTTGCAACAGCACTACGCGGGCACGACGCACGTGCAAGTGGTGGCGCCGCACGACGCCGCCACCCATACGAATTTGGATCCGCAAGCGCTGAACGGCACCAACGACCTGCGGCTGGCCGTCTATGGCAACGCGCAGCATGGGCAAGTGTTGTTGGCCGCCGTGTTCGACAACCTGGGCAAGGGCGCATCCGGCGCGGCGGTGCAGAACCTGGACTTGATGCTGGCGGCGATGGGCTGAGGCCCGCTGCGCGGGATGGGGGCACGGGTTTTGCAGCCACTTTCAGTGACCGCGTAGCCTGGGCTTCGTCGCCGTGGCCACGCGGTTGGGGCAATGCCGCGGTGGCGACGCTTCTGCCGCGTCGTCACCGGGGGCTGCTTGCCCTGCGCCCGCCTACCATTTCATTTCGCCCTTGGCGACCTTGGCGCTCAGTTCCAGCGACGCCGCGCCGCCCGCTTGCGGGTATTGCGCCTTCATCGCCGCGATCAGCGCCGCGCTGTCGGCGGCCTTGGCGGTTTGCGCGTCAAAGGCGCGGATATAGCCCTGCGTGTACTGCGCCGATTTCACCGTCAGCGGCGCGCCGGGGGCGTAGTGGCCGGGAATGACCGTGACCGGCTTCAACGCTTCGATGTGTTGCAGCGTGGCCAGCCAGTCTTTATGCGACTGCGGCGTCTGCGTGTCGGCCATCCACACGTGCAGATTGCCGAACACCACCACGCCGCCCACCACTGCCTTTAGCGACGGAATCCACACATAGCTGCGGTCAGGCTGTGCGCCGTCCAGGCCGGTGATTTCAAGCTGATGGCCTTCCAGCGTGAGTGAGTTGCCGGCCAGCACCTGCGGGATCACGGCCTTGGCCGGCGCATCCGCGCCCAGCTTGGGACCCCAGAACGCCAATTTGCCGTCAACGGTTTCCTTGATGTGCCGCACGGTCGGCTCAGTGGCGACCACGCGCACGCCCGGAAAGGCAGCCAACACGGTGTCCAGGCCAAAGTAGAAGTCAGGATCCCCGTGGCTGATGTAGATGGTGGTCAGCGTCTTGCCGCTGTCACGCACCATTGCGACGACCTTTTCCGCTTGCGACTTGCCAAATTGCGCATCAATCAAAATGGCATCGCGCTGGCCGGCGACCAGCACGGAAGACACCGGAAAGATGGCGTCGTTGCCGGGGTTGAAATGGGTCAACGTCAAGTCGGTGCCGGCCGCGCGGGCGGGGGCGTTTAGCACAGGGGCGATCAACAGCGCCAGCGCGGCGGTCTGTAGCAGGCGGCGTGCGAAAGGGAAGAGGGTCATTGCGGCTCGCAGGGTGGGGTAAGGAAGCGGCCAGTCTAGTGGCGTGAATCCTGTCGATCTATCCCCGTCCTTGCCAGAGTCTGTTGCGCACTTCGAGCAGATCAGGCGCGGCCTCTCTAGGCAGCGTTCGGCGACGCATCCGCCAGCGTGGCCTCGACCTGCCGGCGCAGCCACATGGTGCCCGGGTCGCTCTCGAAGCGCGCATGCCAGTGCACGGTGACCGACAAGGGCGGCAGCGCGATGGGCAGCGGCCGGATCTCAAACGCCTTGTCGCGGTTGAACCACAGCGCGGCGCGATGCGGCAGCGTCACGGTCAGATCGGTGCGTCGCACGATCTCGGCGGCGGCCGAGAAATGCGGCAGCGTCAGGTATGGCTGGCGTTGCAGGCCGGCTTCGCCCAGCACGTCATCCAGCAGCCGGTGTGCACTCGCGCGCGAGGCCACCAGGATGTGATCCAGCCGCTTGAACTGCCCGCGCGTCAAGCCCACCGACAGCACGGGATGGCCGCGCCGCCCCATGCAGGCATAACGTTCACTGAACAGGTCGGCGTGACAGGTATGGCGCGCCAACCCGGCCAGGTTGCCAATGGCCAAGTCCACCTGGCCTTCCTTCAGTGCCTGCGGCAATTGTTCCAGCGGAACCTCAAGCACCTCGACCCGCAAGCGCGGCGCCAAGGCGTGCACGCGTTCCATCAGCGGCGGCAAAAACACCATTTCACCGATGTCCGACATCGACAGCCGAAACCGTCGCGTACTGGTGGCGGGGGTGAACTGCTGGCGCAGGCTGACCGCCTCGGCAAAGCTGTTCATGCCGCGTTCGATGGGGGCGGCCAACGCAAACGCCACCGGCGTGGGTTGCATGCCGGTGGCGGTGCGCACGAATAGCGGGTCGTCAAACTGTTCGCGCAATCGGGCCAGCGCGTAGCTGACCGCGGGCTGTGTCAGGTTCAGCCGTTGCGCCGCGCGGGTGACGCTGCGCTCGTGCAGCACGGTCAGGAAAACCCGCATGAGATTCAAGTCGAAGTCCACGCATGCCCCTGGTATCAGTCGTATTTATAAGATAAATAATACTCATAAATTTGACACATAAATAGTTGATTCCTAGACTAATTTCACGCTACACACCGGCCGCGATGTGCTTACAAGCCTTATGCGGCCGCTACACGACACAAGACTGCAACCGGGGAAACGTCGTCATGCATGCGTTGACATTACCGTCGTTGTTGATGGAACAGGCGGCCCGCCTGGGAGACCGCCTGTGGGTGCAGGCGCCGGGCGGTGCGTTGCGGTTTGGCGATGCGCCGGCGCATGCGGCAAGCTGGGCCGCGCGGCTGGCTGCCGCGGGTGTCAAGCGCGGTGATCGCGTGGGGCTCATGGCCGGCAACCGTCATGAATTCCTGTCGGTGGTGCTGGGTTGCGGCTGGCTGGGTGCGGTGGTGGTGCCCATCAACACCGCGTCGCGCGGCATGCAGTTGCGGCACATGCTGAGCAACAGCGCTTGCGTGTTGTTGGTGGCGGACGCGGCATCCTGTCCGGCCGTGGCGGCGCTGGCGTCGCTGTCGCAAGCAGGGCAGCCGGCACAACCCGTGCAACCGGTGCAACCGGTGCAATCAAGGCACGACGCGCATCCACCGCAGGACACGCCGGCCGGGCAGCCAGCCTCGCACCATGCGCCGCCGGCCCTGCGCGCGATCTGGTTGCTGGACCCGGCCGACCCGGATTGCCCATTGCCCGTACCCGCCAGCGCGCCGCCGCCGGCCCCGCACGCCGACGCGCCGCCATTGCCCGCCGCCGCCATCCAGCCGGGCGACATGCTGGCCATTCTGTACACCTCGGGTACGTCCGGGCCGTCCAAGGGCGTGTGCTGCCCGCACGCGCAGTTCTATTGGTGGGGCAAGATCGCCGCGCGCAATCTGGAAATCTCGGACGCCGACGTGCTCTACACCAGCCTGCCGCTGTTTCACACCAACGCCCTTAACGCCTGCTTCCAGGCGTTGGTGACCGGGGCATCCATCATCTGCGACGAACGGTTTTCGGCCAGCCGCTATTTCGACCGCCTGCAAGCCACGGGCGCCACCGTCACGTATCTGTTGGGCGCGATGGTGCCGATGTTGCTGGCGCAAGAATCCCGCCCGTCCGAACGCGGGCACCGCACGCGCATTGCCTTGGCGCCTGGCGTACCCGAACGTTTTCATGCCGTATTCGCCCAGCGCACCGGGATGGCGCTGCTGGAAGGCTACGGGTCCACGGAAACCAACTTTGCGTTGGGCGGCGTGTTGGCTGATCAACGCCCGGGCACGATGGGCCGCGTGGCGCCTGAGTTCGACGCCATCGTCGCCGATGAACACGACGCGCCGGTGCCGGACGGCGAACCTGGCGAACTGCTGCTGCGCGCGCGTCCGCCATTTGCGATTGCCACCGGCTATTTCGGCATGCCCGACAAGACGGTCGAGGCTTGGCGCAACCTGTGGTTTCACACGGGCGATCGTGTCGTGCGCGATGCCGATGGCTATTTCCGCTTTCTTGACCGCATGAAAGACGCCATCCGCCGCCGGGGCGAGAACATTTCGTCGTACGAAGTGGAACAGGTGCTGCTGTCGCACCCCGCCGTGGCCACGGCGGCGGTGTATGCGGTGCGTTCCGAACTGGCCGAGGACGAAGTGATGGCCGCGCTGGTCTACAAGACCGGCCACGCGCCCACGCCCCAAGGCCTGCTTGATTTCTGCCAGCCCCGCATGCCGTATTTCGCCGTACCGCGCTACCTGCGCGTGCTGGACGATCTGCCGCGCACCGAGAACGGCAAGGTCCGCAAGTTCCGTTTGCGGGAAGAAGGTATTACCGGCGACACCTGGGACAGGGACGCGGCCGGTTATCGCGTGGCGCGCTGACGCGCCATCCCTCCATTCAAAAATCCAAGGGGCGGCAATGACAATGGCATACAAGGGGGCGGCGCTGTCCGCCGACGACGAAGCAAAGCGCAAGCGAACCCGGCGCGTCGTGGCGGCATCCGTCGCGGGCAACGCGATGGAGTGGTACGACTTTTTCATCTACGGCACAGCCGCCGCGCTGGTGTTCGGCGACCTGTTCTTCCCCAAGGGCACCGACCCCTTGCTGGGCACCATGGGCGCGTTCGCAGGCTTTGCGGTGGGCTTTCTGGCCCGCCCGTTGGGCGGCGTGATCTTCGGCCACATCGGCGACCGCTACGGCCGCAAGCTGGCGTTGGAATGGACGCTGGGCCTGATGGGCGCGGCCACGTTCCTGATCGGCCTGCTGCCCACGTACGAGCAGATCGGCTTCTGGGCGCCGGTGGCGATGGTGGTGCTGCGCGTGTTGCAGGGCGCGGCGGCGGGCGGCGAATGGGGCGGCGGCGTGCTGCTCATCAGCGAAGCCGTGGGCGGCAAGCGGCGCGGCTACTTTTCATCGTTCAGCCAATTGGGCGTGGCCGGCGGCTTCGTGCTGTCGTCGGGCATTTTCATGCTGGCTCAGCAATTGCCCAAGGACATGTTCATGAGCTGGGGCTGGCGCTTGCCGTTCCTGCTTAGCGTGCTGATCTTTGGCGTAGGGCTGTACATCCGCAAGCACATTCCGGAAAGCGAGGAATTTGTGCAGGCCAAAAAAACGGCCAAGCGCGGCATGCCGGCCGTGGAGGTGTTTCGCCGCTATCCGCGTCAAGTACTGACGGCGATGGGTCTGCGCGTGGCGGAAAACGGCGGTTCGTATATTTTCCTGGCTTTTGCGCTGGCCTATGGCAAGTTTCTGGGCATATCGAATGACGTAATGCTGGGGGGCGTGCTGGCGTCCATGTTCATCGAACTGGGCACGCTGGTGTGGTTCGGTCATCTGTCCGACAGGATCGGGCGGCGCGCGGTGTACCTGATCGGGTCCGTCGGCCTGGTGCTGGTGGCGTTTCCCTTCTTCTGGATGGTGCAAACCAAAGAGCCGCTGTGGATTTTCCTGGCGTTCTTCCTGGGCAACACGGTGTGCCACGCTGCCATGATCGGCACGCAGCCCGCGTATTTTGCCGAGCTGTTTCCGGCGGAAGTGCGCTACACCGGGCTGGCGCTGGGGCATGAGCTGGCGTCGGTGTTTGCCGGCGGCCTGTCGCCGTTGATTGCCATGGCGCTGCTGCGCAAGTATGAATCGGCCACCCCGGTCGCGTGGTTCCTGGTGGGCATGGCGGCCATTACGGTAGTGACCTTGCTGTTGACCCGTAATCCCCCGAAGCAGGACACGGAATGAACCCGGTTCGTTCGGCCGGCCCCGGCATTGTCGCGGTCGGTGAAACCCCGGCGTTGCGCCATCCCGAGCCGGGCTGCACCACGGCCGGCTTGATGGCGCAGGCCATCGGTCAGGCTCTGCGCCACGCGGGCCTGACGCCCGCGCAGGTGGACGGCCTGGGCGTGGCGTCGTTCACACTGCGGCCCGACCGCGCCATCGACCTGGCTTGGCAGCTGGGGCTGCGGCTTAACTGGTGCATGCAGGACGAACTGGGCGGCGCCAGCGCCATCAACCTGCTGCGGCAGGCGTGGCTGGCACTGCAAGCGGGGCAGGCGCAAACCATCGTGTTGGTGTCCGGTGACCACTTCACCGGCGCGGACTTCGCGCAGTTGGTGCGCGGATATAACCGCAGCGCGCAGGACTATCTCAGCCCGCTGGGTTGCCAGGGTCCGAATCCCTTGTTCGCAATGCTGACCCAGCGGCAGATGGCCCAAACGGGGCTGCGCCGCGAAGACTACGGCGCGCTGTGCGTCGCGCAGCGCGCCTGGGCCGCCGACAACCTCAACGCTGCCTATCGCGCGCCGTTGACGCTGGCGCAGTACCTGGATGCGCCGATGGTGGCGCCACCGTTGGGCCGGCTGGATTGCGTGCCGGTTGTCAGCGGGGCCAACGCCCTGGTCTTGCAGGCGCGGCCGACGGGTGTACATGTGCGGCTGCTGTCCAGCGGGGCGCGCTACAACCACGACCAGCAGGAAGGCGACGGCCTGCAAACCGGCGTGGCCGAGCTGGCCGACGGGCTGTGGCAAGAGGCGGGAATGGGCCCCGAAGACATGGACGTGGTCAGCGTGTACGACGACTATCCGGCGATGGCCGTGGCGCAGCTTTGCGACCTGGGTTATGCCGACGCAAACGACTTGCCCGGGTTCATCACTCGCCGTATCGCCACGCGCGGGCTACCCGTGAATACGGCGGGCGGGCAGTTATCGGCCGGGCAGGCCGGCACGGCGGGCGGCATGCACGGCGTGGTTGAAGTGGCGCGGCAACTGCTGGGCCAGGCGGGCGCACGCCAATTGCCGGGCGCACGGCATGGCGTCGTCACCGGCTACGGCATGGTGCAGCTGCGCTACGGCATGTGCGCCAACGCCGCCGTGTTGAGCCGGGAGGAATCATGAGCCTGTATGTGTACGAATGCCGCGCTTGCGGCCATCGCGTCTATCCCGCCCGCCTGTGGTGCCCGGCGTGCGGCCACGACGGCGCCCAGGCGGTGGCGGTGAATGAGGGCCAGCTGCTGGCCTGGACGACGTTGCAAAGCGCCGGGCAGGGTGCGGACACCGCCGTCGCCATTATCGGGACGGCGCGTGCGTTGCCCGACGGGCCGGTGTTGGTGCTGCGCCTGCAAGACAGCCCGACGCATATCGGCCAGCGTCTGCGGCTGTTCGAGCGCACGACCGCCGGACGCGCGCTGCCCTGGGGGGCGCTGTAGGCATTTAGTCCCCCGCGCCAGGCACATCGGCGGCTCGCGCGCTTGCGGCCCGCGTCGCCTCTACCCGCTGCGCCAGTGATGCGGCCGACAGTTCGCCCACGCGCACATCGATCACGCGCCCCTGGGCGTCCACGAACAGGGTGGCGGGCAGCCCGCGGTTGCTGAATTCGCGCGCCGCGTGGGCGCCGGGGTCGATCAGCACGTTACGCAACGTCGGCGCATGGTCTTTCAAGAACTGCGTCACCTCTGGCTTGGCCTCGGCCTGGTTCAGAAAGACGAAGTTGATGTCTGGATTGGCGGCTTGCGCGGCGGCAAAGGCGGGCATCTCGCGCCGGCAGGGCGGGCACCAGCTGGCCCACAGGTTGATCACGGTAGGCTTGCCGCGAAAGTCGGACAAGTCGGCCATCGCGCCGTGCATGTTATGGACGAAGATATCGGTCAGCTCCGGATACGCTTGCGGCGTGGGCGCCAGCCAGCGGCTGCCGCCGACCCAGGTTGCGCTGGCCAGCGCCAACGCGCCCAGCAACGCCGCGCGCGGGGCGTGCC
>NZ_JBLVOL010000053.1:0-15335 GCF_053543755.1 Achromobacter semiaridum
CCAAGCCCAGCCCCAAGGGCCAGCCAAGCCAGCCAAGCCCAGCCCCAAGGGTCAGCCCAGCCAGCCAAGCCCAACCCCAAGGGTAGCCGGCAGCCCGTAGCCCCAGCCTTGCCGCTAGCTGTGCCGCCAGCCCAGCCGCTACGCTTCAGCGTCGTAGGTGCCGGCCAGCGCGCGGGCGGCCTCCTGCATGCGGGGCAGCCAGCCGCGCGCCCCGTCGATGGACAAGCGGGCCACCGGCGCGTGCAGCGCCACGGCGGCGATCACGCGCGAGCCACGCAGGATGGGCACGGCCATGCAGACGATGCCCAGCAGGAATTCCTCGCGGTCAAAGCTGGCGCCTTCCTTCTTGATGGCGCGCAGCTCGTCCTCCAGCGCGCCCACCTCGCACAGCGTGTTGGGCGTGTAACGCGGCAAGGGCGCGGCGGCCAACAGGCGCGCGCGCGCCTCGCGCCGCATGTGCGCCAGAAACAGCTTGCCGCTGGCCGAACAGTGCAGCGGCACGCGAGAGCCCGTTTGCAGGTTCACCCGCAGCGGCCAGGCGGTTTCCACGCGATCCAGGTAGATGACTTCGTCGCCGTCCAGCATGGTGCAGTTACAGGTCTCGCCAATTTCGTCGACCAGGCTGTCCAGGATGCGATGGCGTTCACCGCGCAAGGGGGAATTAAGCAACGTGTCTCGCGCCAGGGCGCTAAGCCGAGGGCCGCTGACATAGCTTTTGCCCGCCGGTTCGCGTAGCAGCATCCCGGCTTCGACCAGCCGCGTCAGGATGCGCAGCACCGATGGCTTGGGCAGGCCCGTGGCGTCGGTCAGGGCGGCCAGCGACACCGGCGCGTCGGACCGGGCCACCTGTTCCAACAGGGTCAGCGCGCGCAGCGCGGCGGAGGATTCGTCTTTCATCTTCCAATATTTGCAGATTCAGCTGCCAGGGCGCCCTCGGCGTACGGATTTTGCAGAAAATGGAACGCAGTGGGATGGGAAGCGCGGGATTTCTCCGGCAGTATCGATTCACCCCGGCCATGATGCAAGCACGATGCAGGCAACCGCCCCGCGTGCCACCTCCCACAGCGCCGGCCTGCCAGGAGAGAGACCATGAGCAGCAAGCAACACATGACCCCCAGTGAAGCGTTCGTTGAAACGTTGGTCGCGCAGGGCGTCAAGGACGTATTCGGCATCGTTGGTTCAGCCTTCATGGACGCGCTGGACTTGTTTCCCGCCGCCGGCATCCGCTTCGTGCCCACCGTGCACGAGCAGGGCGCCGCCCACATGGCCGACGGCTATTCGCGCGTGACCGGCCGCCACGGCGTGTGCATCGCCCAGAACGGGCCAGGCATCACCAACTTCGTCACCGGCGTGGCCGCCGCCTACTGGGCGCACAGCCCCGTCGTGGCGATCACGCCCGAAACCGGCACGGCCGGCATGGGCCTGGGCGGCTTTCAGGAAACCGAGCAGCTGCCCATTTTTTCGCGCATCACCAAATACCAGGCGCACGTGAACCGGCCGGATCGCATGGCGGAATTCACCGCCAAGGCGTTTGACAACGCGATGGCCGAACGCGGCCCGACGCAGCTGAACATCCCGCGCGATTACTTCTACGGCGAGATCGACGTGGCCATCCCCGAGCCGCGCCGCGTGCGCCGTGGGCCAGGCGCCGAAGAAGACCTGGAAGCGGCGGCCCGGCTGCTGGCCGAGGCCAAGTTCCCGGTGATCGTGGCCGGCGGCGGCGTGCTGTTTTCCGAGGGCCAGGCGGAATGCGTGGCCTTGGCGGAACTGCTGGGGGCGCCCGTCGTCACCAGCTATCTGCACAACGACGCCTTTCCCGCCAGTCACCCGCTGTGGTGCGGCCCGCTGGGCTATCAAGGGGCCAAGGCCGGCATGAAGCTGCTGTCGCAGGCCGACGTGGTGCTGGCGCTGGGCACGCGGCTGGGGCCATTTGGCACCTTGCCGCAGCACGGGCTGGACTACTGGCCACTGGGCGCGCGCATCATCCAGGTGGATGCCGACCACCGCATGCTGGGGCTGGTGCGGCCCGTGTCGGTCGGCATCTGCGGCGACGCCAGGCCCGCCGCCGCTGCGCTGACCGACAAGCTGAAGTCGCGTGACGTCGCCTGCGTGCGCACCAAGGCCGCGCGCGGCGACGACATCGCTTCACAAAAGGCCGCCTGGGAAGCCGAGCTGGATGGCTGGTCGCACGAACGCGACGACTGGAGCCTGGACATCATCGAACAAGGCGGCGGCCGCATGCACCCACGGCGCATGCTGCGCGAACTGGAACGCGCCATGCCCAAGCATGTCATGGTGTCCACCGACATCGGCAACATCTGCTCGGTGTCCAACAGCTATCTGCGCTTTGACGAGCCCAATTCCATGCTGGCCGCCATGAGCTTCGGCAACTGCGGCTACGCGCTGCCGGCGTTGATCGGCGCCAAGCTGGGCCGCCCGGACCGCCCCGCCGTGGCCTATGTGGGCGACGGCGCGTGGTGCATGAGCTTCCAGGAATTGCTGACCTGCGTACGCGAAAAGATCCCGGTCACCGCCGTGGTGTTCCATAACGGCCAGTGGGGCGCGGAAAAGAAAAACCAGGTGGACTTCTACGGCCGCCGCTTCGTGGGCAGCAACCTGCTGAACCCGAATTTTTCCGAGCTGGCGCGCGCCATGGGGGCAGAGGGCATCCGGGTTGAACACGCGGACCAGGTGGGCGCGGCGTTGCAGGCGGCGTGCCGGGCGCAGTCCGAAGGCAAGACCACGGTGCTGGAAATGATGGTCAGCCAAGAGCTGGGCGATCCGTTCCGGCGCGACGCGCTGAAGCAGCCGGTGCGCTTTCTGGACAAGTACAAGCGCTACGTCAATCAACCGTTCCAGGCGGGCGAGGTGCCGTTGCCAATCGACCCGGTGGGGCGTTGAGGCCACCCCCGCCAGACACCAGGAGCCCGCCGTATGGCTAGCGATCAATTGTTCGCGCCGCTGCGCGATGCCGCGCTGTCGGCGGGCCGTCTGCGCACGGCGGTGGCATACCCCATGTCGGCCTCCAGCCTTGAGGCCGCCGTGCAGGCGCAGCGCGCGGGCCACATCGAACCGGTGCTGGTGGGGCCGGCGCGCAAGCTGCTTGATCGCTTGGCGCAGGCGGGCTTGCGGCCGGGGGACTTCGACATCGTCGACACGCCCGACGACGAATGCCTGGCCGCGCAGACGGCGGCCGGACTGGCGCGCGATGGCGCCGTGCAGATGCTGATGAAGGGCAGCCTGCACACCGATCATTTCATGGCGGCCGTGGTGTCGCGCGAATCCGGCTTGCGCACGAACCGGCGCGTCAGCCATGCCTTCGTGATGGGCGTGGCCGCCTACGCCAAGCTATTCATCCTGACGGACGCGGCGGTCAACATCGCGCCCACGCTGATGGAAAAGGCGGACATCGCGCAAAACGCCATCGACTTGGCACAGGCGCTGGGCATCGGGCGGCCCAAGGTGGCGGTGTTGTGCGCCACGGAATCCGTCAACCCCGCCATGCCGGCCACGCTGGACGCCGCGGCTTTGTCCAAGATGGCCGACCGCCAGCAGATACGGGGCGGCGACATCGATGGCCCGCTGGCGTTCGACAACGCCATCTCGCGACAGGCGGCGCAGGAAAAGGGCATTGTGTCGCGCGTGGCGGGCGACGCCGACATCCTGCTGGCGCCCGACATCGAAGCGGGCAACATGCTCTACAAGGAACTGACCTGGCTGGCCGGCGCGGACACCGCCGGGCTGGTGCTGGGCACGCGCGTGCCCGTGCTGCTGACCAGCCGGTCCGATTCCGTACAGGCACGCGTCAACAGCTGCGCCATCGCGGTGCTGCACGCCCGCGCCTTGCTGGCAGCGCGCGACGCTTAGCCGGAAAATTCTGGTGCAAGCGATTTTCCCCGTCTGGTTCTAGACCCTGCCACCCCCGCCACGTACCTTGAGTCCAGACGCCCGCGCGCGCTTGGCCACGGGCATTTCGACACAGGGAGCAGGCAATGCCAAACACCGTCACCGCCGACATGCTGGCCGAATTCGCGGCCGCCTGGAACCGCCACGATATCGATGCGCTGATGCGCTTCATGACGCAGGACTGCGTGTTCGAAACCGTCGGCGGGCCGGATGCCTGCGGCAGCCGGCACACGGGGTCGGAAGCTGTCCGCACGGCTTTCGCGGCGGCCTGGAAGAACTTTCCGGATGCGCAATGGAACAACGGCCGGCATTGGGTGGCGGGCGATCGTGGCGTATCGGAATGCACGTTCACGGGGACGGCGGCCGACGGCTCGCGCGTCGAGGCCGACATGGTCGATATCTTCACCTTTCAGGACGGCAAGATCCGCGTGAAGAACGCATTCCGCAAGCAGCGGCCCGCCTTGCCCGCCAGGGCGTGAGACGCGCATGGATACCCAAATGTCCTTCGACACCACGCGCGCGGCCACGGCTGCCGCCCCACGCGTGAACGCCTACAACCCCACGTACGATCCGCTGGTGTCGCCGCCCGGCCAGGGGCAGGACTACGCGCCCACCTACTGGGTCGCCACCGCGGGCGCGCCGCCCGAAGACGACGGCCCCATCCAGGGCGACGTGGATGCCGATGTGGTGATCGTGGGCTCGGGCTTTACCGGCCTGTCCGCCGCGCTGACGCTGGCGCGCGATTTCGGCGTGCGCGCGCTGGTGCTGGATGCGAACCGCGCCGTGTGGGGCTGCACCAGCCGCAATGGCGGGCAGGGGCAGAATGCCTCGGGGCGCCTGTACCGGTCGCAATGGATTGCCCGCTGGGGCTTGGATACCGCCAAGCGCCTGGACGCCGAAATCCGCGAAGGCTTCGAGTATTGGAAAAGCCTGGTGGCCCAGGTCGATTGCGACGCGCAGCCCGGCGGGCATCTGTACACCGCGCATCGGCAAAAGAAAATGGCGTTTCTGGCAAACGAGGCGCGCGTGATGCGCGAAGCGTTCGGCTACGACGCCCGCATGCTCAGCCAGGGCGAACTGCGTGAACGCTATGTGCACGATCACGAGGCCGTCGGCGCCATGCACGAACCCGACGGCGTGGGCGTGCATCCCTTGAAGCTGGCCTATGGCTATTTGCGCCAGGCGCGCGCGCTGGGCGTGCGCGTGCACCCGTCCAGCCCGGTGCTGGGCTGGCGCCGCGACAACGGCGCCATCGCGCTGCAAACCCCGGCGGGCGTGGTGCGCGCGCGCCGCGTGGCGTTTGCCACCGGCGGCTACACGGCGCAGGGCATCAACCCGCTGCTGGACAACCGCATCATGCCGGTGCTGTCCAATTCCATGGTCACGCGGGTGCTGACCGACGCCGAACGCGCGGCTGCCGGCCTGAAAAGCACCGTGTTCATCACCGACACCCGCACCTTGCGTTTCTATTACCGCCTGCTGCCCGATGGCCGCATGCAGATCGGCAGCCGTAGCGCCTTGCGCGGCGCCGACGCCCAGCACCCGCGCCATCTGGCCTTGCTGCGCGAAGGGCTGGCCCGCAAGTTCCCGTCGCTGCGTGATGTCGAGGTGGCGTATTCATGGTGGGGCTGGGTCGACGTCAGCCACGACATGATGCCGCGCGTGACCCAGCCCGATCCGTCCCAGCCCGTGTACTACGCCTTTGGCTACGGCGGCAACGGCGTGGCGTTCTCGGCCCAGGCCGGCAAGCGGCTGGCCCAGCGGATGATGGGCCAGGACGGCGCGCCGTGGAACCTGCCGATCTACGATTCCCCGCTGCCCGGGCACCTGTTCGCCCCGTTCAGGCGGTTGGGGCAGGGGCTGCTGTATCGCTGGTATCACCTGCGGGACGAGCATCTGTAGCATGCACGGGTGTCGTGCATCGGTGGCAGGCCCCCGTAGCGTGCAACCTGAACCGCGTGCCGATGCGGCCCGCGCCTACGCCGCCGCCCTCAGCCGATACCGGCGCACCACCTGCGCCAATTTTGCGATGCCCGGTTCGATCAATTCCGGCCGAATCGACGTGAAGCCCACGCGCAGGAAATTGCGGGGCGCGTCGGCACCATTCATGAAGAAGACGTCGCCCGGTTCCACCACCACGCCCGCGGCCAACGCCGCGTCGGATAGTTCGGCGGCGTTCAGCCAGGGCGGGCCTTGCAGCCAGCACGACGACGACCCCGTGATGGGCGTGGGCGTGAAATCGGGCAGGTGGCGGGCCAGCGCGTGCGCCAGTTCCGCGCCGCGCCGTTGATATGCCTGCGACTGCTTGCGCAGCAGCGAATGGTGATGACCCAGCGAAATGAACAACGAAAACGCGCGCTGGATGTAGGCGGACGGGTGCCGCAGCATCAAGCGGCGCAACGCGCGCAGTTCGCGGGTCAGCTCGCGCGGGGCAACGATATAGCCGATGCGCAGGCCCGGCGCAAATGACTTCGCCAGGCTGCCGACATAGATCACCCGCCCGTCGCGGTCCTGGCTTTTCAACGCCGGAATCGCGCCTTCGCCCCAGCGGCTTTCGCTTTCGAAGTCGTCTTCGATAATCATGCTGTCGGCCTGGCGCGCCAGCGCCAGCAGCGTCTCGCGGCGTTCCATCGACAGCGTGACCGTGGTGGGGCATTGATGCCCTGGCGTCACAAACACATAGTCGCAGCCCAGCAGGTGCGTGCCCGTGCACAGGCCGCCGTCGTCCACCGGCACCGGCAACAAGTGGCGCGTATGGCTGGCAAAGATGTTGCGGGCGTCGGGGTAGCCGGGGTCTTCCATGCCGACCACGGTGTCTTCGTTGACCAGCAGGTCCGCCAGCAGATACAGCGCGTGCTGCGCACCCACGGTAATGACGATTTCTTCGGCATCCGCCCACACGCCCCGACGCGGCAACACCTGCGTGCGGATCTGTTCGATCAAGGCGGGGTCGTCGTGCGTGATCAGGTCGGGCGCCCAGCTGCGGATGTCCAGCACGGATAGCGCCTTGATGCAGCATTCGCGCCATTCGGCGGTGGGAAACAGGTCGGCGTCGAACTGGCCGTACACAAACGGGTAGGGCTGCTTCTGCCAGTCTTGCGGCTTGGTGATATTGCGTTGTTGCGATGGCCGAAACCGCAGCCGTTCGTCCCAGCGCACGCGCTGCGGCGGGTCAACCTCCAGCGTGGCGGCCGTCGGATCGGGCGCCGAGCCCGAATGCCCCTGCATCACCGTATCGCAAACGAAATGCCCGCTGCGCTCGCGCGACACCAGATACCCTTCGCTGACCAGCTGCTGGTACGCAAAGACCACCGTGTTGCGCGCGATGCAAAGCTGGTCGGCCAACTGGCGGCTGGACGGCACCGGCATGCCGGGCGGCAAGTGCCCGCTAAGAATTGCCGACACCAGCATCTGGCGCACGCGGCCTTGCAGGCTGAGGTTGGGCGCGCTTTCCCGTTCGAACAGGCGTTCCCACATCACAGGCTTTTGCATCGCGGCCTGGCTGGACATGACGGCTCCTTGTGATGGTGGCGCGGGGCCTGAAGTCAAGGGCCGCCGCGCGATCCGGTAGTCAGGATAGAGGACGCCCATCGGGGGCGGAATGGGGGATTGCCCTGCCGGCCGCGTGCATCCGGCGGGCAGGGCAAACAGGGGCGCGCCATTGGCCCAGGCGGCTAGATGCGTCCCTTCCATGGGATGGCAAATTTCTCTACATAGCGCACCAGCAGATCGAAGGCGAAGGCGAATACACCGATCACGATGATGCCCATGATGACGATGTCGCTGGCCAGGAACTGCGCGGCGTTCAACACCATGAAGCCCAGCCCCCGGTCGGCGGCCACCATTTCGCCCGCCACCAGCGTGGTCCAGCCCACGCCGATGCCGATGCGCAGGCCCGTGAAAATCTCGGGCATGGCCGCCTTCAGGATCACGTGCCAGACGATCTGCATCGGCGTGCCGCCCATGGCGTAGGCGGCATGGATCTGTTCGATGGATACCGACCGCACCCCGGCGCGCGCCGCGATCGCCATGGGCGCGAAGATGGCCAGGTAAATCAGCAGAATCTTGGGAAATTCACCGATGCCGAACCAGATGATGATCAGCGGCAGGTACGCCAACGGGGGCAAGGGGCGGTAGAACTCGATGGGCGGGTCGAAAATGCCGCGCGCGTAGCGGTTGACGCCCATCAGGATGCCGACGGGCACGGCGGTGATGCAGGCCAGGAAAAATGCCGAGAACACGCGTGTCAGGCTGGCCATGGCGTGTTCGGCCAAGGTGGAGTTGGCCACGCCGTCGGTCATGGCCGATACGAACTTGTCGTACACGGCAAAGGGCGATGGCAGGAACAGCGGCTTGACCCAGCCGGTGCTGGTCACCAGGAACCACAGCGCCACCAGCGCAATGCTGGTGATCAGGCTGATGTGCCCGCTGTAGCCGGCGCCGGGTGCGCCATAGACCTTGCCGGGGGTGGCCGGCTTGCGGCCCCCCCGGGCCTCACGCATGGGCCGGCTCGCGGGCGGACTCGTGGGCGGCAAGCTCGTCGCCGTAGATGATGCCAAGGACTTGCTCGCGCATGGCGATGAAGTCGGGGCTGGATTTGATGCGGCGGCCATCGCGGGTCTCCAGGTAGCGCCGGTTGAAGTCCGGCGTGAAGGTGTGCGTGATGCGCCCCGGGCGCGGCGACATGACGATCAGCCGCGATCCCAGGAACAGCGCCTCTTCCACGCTATGGGTAATGAAGAAGAACATCTTGTTGGTCTGGCGCCAGATATCCAGCAGCAGTTCCTGGATGGTTTCACGCGTCAGCGCGTCCAGCGCCGCCATGGGTTCGTCCATCAGCAGCATGGCGGGGTCGCACGTCAGCGCGCGCGCGATGCCCACGCGCTGCTGCATGCCGCCGGACAGCTGGTAGATCATGTGGCGGTGAAAGTCCTGCAAGCCCACCAGTTCCAGGTTGCGGCGCGCGCGGGCACGCCGCGTTTCCTTGTCCACGCCTTGCAGCTTCAGGCCGAATTCCGTGTTCTCCAGTACGTTCAGCCAGGGCAGCAGCGCGTGCTTCTGGAACACTACGCCCCGGTCGGCGCCCGGGCCGACAATCGGCCGACCGCCCAGCGTGATCTGCCCTTCGGTGGGCGATAGAAAGCCGGCAAGCAGGCTAAGCAAGGTGGTCTTGCCGCAGCCCGATGCGCCCAGCGCCACGACGAACTCGCCGGGCTCGATGGTCAGGTTGACGTCTTGCAGCGCGATGACGGGCCCGCTGTCGTGCAGCCCGGGGTAGGTGACGCTGACATGGTCCGCGCGCAGCGCCTGGGCGGCGGGCAGGGTCGGGTGGTTCATGCGGATTCCCCTTGAAACGGGACGCCCGCGTCAAGGCGGGCGTCCTTCCCGAAGACGCCGGCGTTACTTGGCCGCCGCCTTCGCGTACTGGTCGGTCACGTGCGGGCTGTAGTCGGTCAGCGCCCGGTCGATCTGCTTCTGGTCCTTCAGGAACTTGGCGCTGGCGTCCAGCGCGCGCACGGCGCCGGATTCCTTGCCGCCACCCAGCCAGGTCGCCGACGCCTGCTCTTGCGCGGTCGGGAACACCAGCAGCTTGAGTGCGGTGATGATGTCGTCCGGCTTGCCGCCGATCAGCCGCACGATGCCTTTAACCTGGGGCGAATCGGCCGTCCACTTGGCGCCGTTTGCGTGATAGTCGGCGTAGGACTTGGCCAGCACGCCGGTGAAGGCGGCCATGAACTTCGGGTTCTTCGCGGCCCAGGCGCGGTCTACGACGATGCCGTCGAACGTAGGCACGCTGGCGCGGCCGATGGCTTCGGAATCGGCAATCACCTTGCCGGTCTTTTCAATTTCGGTCAGGGCGGGCGGCCACACGTAGGCGGCGTCGATGTCACCGCGCTGCCAGGCGGCCACGATCTGTGGCGGCTGCATGTTCAGAATGCGCACGTCGCGCGGGTTGATCTTCCAGACCTGGTCCAGGCCCACCAATAGGTGAAAGTGCGACGTCGACACAAACGGCGTGGCCACGCGCTTGCCCTTGAGGTCAGCCGTGCTGTTGATGCCCGACCCATTGCGCGCGACTAGCGCTTCGGACTTGCCGATGTTGTCCAGGATCCAGAACAGTTGCAGGGCCACGCCGCGCGTGGCGGCCGACGTGATGCCGGTGGACCCCAGCACCCCCACCGGCACATTGCCCGAGGCCAGCGCCGTGGAAATATCCCCGCCGGAGGTGAACTGGCGCCAGTCGACCTGGTAGCCGGCTGCTTTTAATGCAGCATCGAAGCTGCCATCGGCAATGGACGACAAAAACGGGCCGACGATCTGTTGATAGCCCACCACCAGCTTGGTCTGGGCGTAAGCCGGCGCGGCCACCAGCGCAGCGGTAAGGCCGGCCAGGGTGCAGCGGCGGATGAGGCGGTAAATCGCGTTCATGGTGATCTCCGAAAGAGAGTGGGCCGCGCCCCGACGCGACCGGCTTTGTGCCGGTGCGGCCTGGTGCCAGTTTGCCCGGATAGGGCCAGAACGCTAGGTCCAGATGGGCGGTTCAGTAGGTGCCAAAGCGGCGACCCGGGGCGCGCGCGGGCGGGGTGTACCCATGGTGGTTCCCGGCATCGTCCACCGGCTATCGGCCAAATGCCCGAGGCCCGCGCCGGCGCTGGTCGTTAGCACCAAAACACCGATTTCACGGTGACGGAAATGTCATTCATTTGTTAACGATTTGTCCGAGGCGCTGGGATACATTCGTTTCGTCCGACCCAGCGGGCGCGGTGGACCCCGTCCAGGCCTTCAGTCCCCGCTGGCGCGCGTTCGCTGCCCCGGGGTCATGAATTCCTTCGAGGTCGTATGTTCACTCACTTGAAAGTCCGCAGCTGTCTGGGCATTTTGCTGGCGCTGTTCTTCACCGGCATGCTGGTGGCCAACGGCGCGGCCTGGCTGGACACACGCTCCAGCAACGCCAAGCTGGGCCAGGTCAACGAAGCCTATTCGATGCGCGTCGTGCCCGCCTACGAGGCCTACACCCTGATGCTGCGCGCGCGGCTGGCGATGGACGCCGCGATGATCAACCGGCAGGTCGGCCGCATTACGGAAAGCGATGCCGATGCGGCGCGTGCCGAAGACCTGTGGCGACGCTCGCGCGAGCGTTTTGATGCGTTCGCCAGCGAGGTCCGCGCGCCCGCGTTGCAGGAAAAGGCCGCGCCCGTGGCCGCTGCGTTCAAGCTTTACGACGGGCTGGCCGCCGAACAGTTCGAATCCATGCGCGGCCAGGACGCCCGCGCGTTCGCCTTGCAGATGGATGCGGTGCAGGGCGCCCACCTGGCGTTCGACCACGAATTGGCCGGCTACCTGCGCTATGTGGACGCCCAGACCAACGGCTTTGTCGAAGCCGCCGCCACCCGGCACGTGCGCGCCAACACGCTGATCGCCGCCTTGCTTGCCGTGGCGGTGCTGCTCAGTATCGGCGCGGCGCTGTTTGTCAGCCGCTCGGTGTTACGCCCCTTGCTGCGCGCCGGCGCGCATTTTCAAAGCATCGCCGACGGCAATCTGACCAACCCGATCGAGATCAAATCGCACAATGAAATGGGTCAACTTTTTCTTGGCCTGCAACGCATGCAGGCAAGCCTGGCCAAGACGGTCGCCGCCGTTCGTCAAAGCGTGCACCAGATCAGCCAGGGCACCCGCGACATCGCCGAGGGCAATGTGCTGCTGTCGTCGCGTACCGAACAGCAGGCCGCTACCCTGGAAGAAACGGCGCTGTCGATGGGCCGGCTGGCGGTAACCGTCAAAGAAAACGCCGACAACGCGCTGCGCGCCAACCAGCTGGCCGAAGGCGCCTCGCAGGGGGCGGGGCGGGGGGCCGCGGTGGTGGCCGACGTGGTGGGCACCATGCAGGACATCAGCGCCAGTTCGGCCAAGATCACGCACATTGTGTCCGTCATCGACGGCATTGCGTTTCAAACCAACATCCTGGCGCTGAACGCCGCCGTGGAGGCGGCCCGCGCGGGTGACCAGGGCAAGGGGTTTGCCGTGGTGGCCGGAGAAGTGCGCGCCCTGGCCCAACGCAGCGCGCTGGCCGCACGCGAGATCAAGCAGCTGATCGCCGATTCGGCCGGCCGGGTGCAGGCGGGCGCGCAGCAGGTGGCGCTGGCCGGCGAAACCATGCGCGAAATCGAAAGCGCCGTGCACCGCGTGACCGACATCATGGGCGAAATCGCCGCCGCATCCAGCGAGCAGGCCCAGGGCATCGACCAGGTGAACCTGGCGGTGTCCAGCATGGACGAGGCCACGCAGCAGAACGCGGCGCTGGTTGAACAGGCCGCCGCGTCCGCGCGGGCGCTGCGCGATCAGGCCGACGGCCTGGCGCAAACCGTCGCCGTCTTCACCGTATCGCCGCGCGTCGTCATCGACATGCCCGGCGCGCGCGTCTCGAATGCATCCACGGCCACGCAGACGGCCCCGGCCCGGGCTGCTGCCCCGCGCAACCGCGTGGCATTGCAGCGGCCGGCGCCGGCGACAGCGCCCGCGGGGCTGGGCGCGGCCGTGCAAGACGATTGGCAGGTGTTCTGACGAAGCGGCGCCGGAAGGAGGATCTGGCGCCCGCCCGGTAGTATCCGCTGGCCGGTTCCGTGGGGATAGGCCAGCGGTCGATCAACGCTACGCACGTGCGCAAAGCCGGGCAGCCGGTCGGCCGCGTGCCCTCACGACAAGAAGAAAACAATGAGCGATTTCGACATGGTGATACGCGGTTCGCTGGTCAACGCCGATAGCATTCTGGAGGACGGTTGGTTGGGGGTCATGGACGGCAAGGTTGCGGCAATGGGCAGCCACAGCCCGCCTGCCGCGCGGGATCAGGTGGACGCGCGTGGCTTGTGGGTGCTACCGGGCGCCGTCGACAGCCGCACGTATATCGGCGGCTGGGCCGATGGTTGCGGCATCCGCCGCGCCTCGCGGGCGGCGGCCGCGGGCGGGGTGACCACGCTGGTGGACATGCCTTACGAACACGCCGAAGTGGTGGCCAGCCGTGCGCAGCTGGATGCGATGGTCTCGCGCATCGGGCGTGAAGCACACGTGGACGTGGCGGTGGCCGGCACCGTCAACACCCAGCACGGCCTGGATGCCGCCGACGCGCTGGCCAGAGGCGGCGTGTGCGCCTTTTCCATTCCCACGTTCGAGAACGAGCGCCACCGCTTTGCCCATCACGAAAGCGATTTATTGCAGGCGTTCCAGGGCATTGCGCGCTTTGGCCTGGCGTGCAGCATGCACAACCATGCGCGGCTGACGGCCAGCCGTAACGCGCGGCGCTTGCTGGATGCCGGCCGGCCGGGCAGGGAAGTGCTGGCCCGCGCCAACCTGCCCCTGATCGAAGGCTTGACCACGCGCCTGTTGTGCCGCGTTGGCGCGGCGGCCGGCGTGCGCATGCAGGCGGCGGACGTGTGGTCCGAAGAAGGCTATGCCATGTGCGCCCGCTACCGCCAGGCGGGGCACTGGGTCACCATCGAGACCAGCTTGCGCAGCCTGGTCATGAGCACCGAAGACGCCATTGAGCAATTTGGCGGTTCGGCCGGCGACTACCCCTTGCTGCGGCCCAGCGTCGAGGTCGACGCGCTTTGGCGGCGGCTGGCCACCGACATGTGCACCTTTGTGTCCAGCGGGTACCAGGCGCGCGGCGACGACGCCGGGGACGACTCGGCGCCCACGGTCGACTACGGGCCCGACCTGCTCTTGCCCGCGCTGTGGTCCGGCTGCGAATCGCGCGGCTTGTCGCCCACGCTGGTGGTGCGCCTGCTGTCGCAAAAGCCTGCTGAACATTTCCTGCTGGACGACCGCAAGGGCTCGTTCGACATCGGCAAGGATGCAGACTTTGTCGTACTGGCGCCCGGGCGTTCGGCGGCGCAGCCAGAGCAGGCGTTCGGGCGGCCCTACACCGTGCATGTGTTCGGCACGTGGCGCCGGGGTGAACTGGTGTATGACGGTAGCCGGGTGCAGGGCGAACCGGGCAAGGGCCGTTACCTGCGGCCGCGCGCCACGGTCCGTGAAGAGCGTGGCGCGATGATGATGTGATCGCGTGTGGCGATGCGCGCCGGGCGACAGCGCGGCGCGCATCAATCAGTACGGCGGGTCGCGTTGTTCCATGACGTAGCCCAGGCCCCATACGGTATGCAGCAAGCGCGAACTGAACGGGTCGTCCATCTTCATGCGCAGCCTGCGCACGGCCACGTCGATGGCGTTGGTGCCACGGTCAAAGTTGATACCCCACACGTGCGCGGCCAGGTTCATGCGCGATTGCACTTCGCCATGCTTGCGCATCAGCCGTTCAAGCAGCGCGAATTCAATCGCGGTCAGCCGGATGCGCTGGCCTTCGCGCAGGGCCTTGCGGCTTAACAGTTGCAGTTCAAGATCCCCCACGCGCAAGACGTGCTGCGTGCTGGGACCGTCGGCGGGCGAGGATCGCCGATTGATGGCCTTCATGCGCGCGACCAATTCGCACGTGGCGTAGGGCTTGGCCAGGTAGTCGTCCGCGCCTTCGCTCAAGCCTTGCACGCGCGCTTGCAGTTCGTCACGCGCCGAGACGATCAGCACCGGCACATTGCTTTCCTTGCGCAGTTCCCGCAGCACGGTAAAACCGTCCATCACGGGCAGCTGCACATCAAGCAGGATCAGGTCATACGGAAACGTTTTTGCGATGCGTAGGCCGCTTACTCCATCGGTGGCAATGTGGACGATCTGGCCTTGCTCGGCAAGCGTATGGCTCAGTGCTTCCGCCGAGGTCTTGTCATTGTCGATTACGAGGACTTTCATGGGTTACTGCATCGAATGGACGCCGCTGTCTTGCCGGCCCGCGCCAGGGCGCGAACGTGCAAATTGACGGTCTTGTGCAAACGGACTGGCGCAACGATTGCAGCGGTGAAGCGTGCACGCCAGGCGACCCGTCATGCTGACGGCTAATAACGCGCTTGTGAATTGGAAGAGTCTTAAAAATGCCCCGACCGGCAGGCCGGTCGGGGTAAAGCTGCTGCGAACGGTGTGTCAGATCGGGGGGGGGAAGGCGACGACACCGTTTTTGCTGCGACGACTGCAACTTCAAACAACAACTAGACATCTCACGACGTTTGCTTTCAGACGCTGTGGCGGCTCCGATTGCTAGGTCGCGGTTCGCAGCGTAATGATTGTGAGGGGGCTGCGAATGAATCCAATGTAGGGCGTGTCGGCACCGTCCGTTCGCTTGAAAACGGACGTTTGCGGCGGGGATTTGGGGCGTTTCAATTGGGGGTGATACGCCGGTCGATTCCGCGTATTCCGGCGGATATCCGGGCGGGCGCACGCAGGCGGGACAAAACAAGGCAGTGGGCGCGTATCGTTGCCCCGCAATCCGCCGAGCAAGGACGTCGGCGGGTGCTATCTCCGCGGATTCAAAGCCAAGTGAAACGGGCGGG
>NZ_JBLVOL010000053.1:15380-36392 GCF_053543755.1 Achromobacter semiaridum
CCGGCCCGTTGTGGCGTGCTGGAACGATCAGCGGATCAGGCTGAGGAATTCGGCGCGGGTGGACGGGTTGTCATGAAATTCGCCCAGCATCACGGACGTGACCATCGACGAATTCTGCTTTTCAACACCGCGCATCATCATGCACATGTGCTGCGCTTCGATCACCACGGCCACGCCGGCCGCGCCGGTTACCTTCTGCACGGCTTCGGCCACCTGGCGGCTGAGATTTTCCTGAATCTGCAAGCGGCGCGCGTACATCTCGACGATGCGGGCCACCTTGGACAGCCCCAGCACCTTGCCGGCCGGCAGATACGCCACGTGCGCCTTGCCGATGAAGGGCAGCATGTGATGTTCACACAGCGAATACAGTTCGATGTTCTTGACCAGGACAATTTCGCGCGTATCGGACGTGAACAGCGCGCCGTTCACGATTTCATCCAGGTTCTGCGCGTAGCCACGGCACAGGTGGCGCATGGCCTTGGCCGCGCGGGCGGGCGTATCGGCCAGCCCTTCGCGGCTTGGGTCTTCCCCTAGCGCTTCGAGAATGGCGGTGTAGTTCTTTTCCAATGACATGGGGGACTCCAGGGGCAACACGTTCATCGTGGCATGCTGACGTGCCGCGTCAATGACGCGGGAATGCTGGCAAGTCTACCGCAGCGCGCGCTTGCAATCATGGGTAACCCTACGCCATGGGCGGGTCATCGGTGGGTCATCGGTGGGCCATAGGCGCGCCAGACGTCGGTCAGGGCAGGGTGAAGCCGCATTGACGCGCCGCCCGGCCCTGGCCTTCGGTACGCCCGTCATACCCCCCGGTTTTCCACCGCGTACTTGATCAGTTCGGCCTGCCCGTCAATACCCAGCTTGCGCTTGATGTTCAGCCGGTGCGTTTCCACCGTGCGCACCGACAGGCCCAGCGCATGCGCGATCTGCTTGTTGGCCTGGCCAGAGGCGATGTGGCGAAGCACATCGCGTTCCCGCTGCGTCAGCATGGTGGCCGGTGCACTGGCCTGCGACAGGCGCACCGCGACGGACGCGCTGAAATAGCTGCGGCCCTCCATCACGGCGCTGATGGCCGTTACGATTTCCTCGGCCGGCTCATCCTTGAGCAGATAGCCGCGCGCCCCGGCCTTTACCGCCTGCACCATGTATTCCGGGTTGTCGTGCATGGTCAGCACCAGCACGGCAATCTGCGGATAGCGTTCGTGCAGCTGCGCCGTCAGTTCCAGCCCGCCGCCGCCCGGCATGTTCAGGTCCATCAGCGCCAGGTGGGGCAGGGTGTCGCCAAGCGGCGCTTCTGCCTGGCACGCGGCCAGGAACGCCAGCGCGGCGGCGGCGTTGCCGGCTTCGCCCACGACCTGAAGGCGGGGCACGGTTTCCAGCCGCAGCCGCAGGCCATCGCGTACCAGCGGGTGGTCGTCAACCAGCAGAAGTCGGATGGCGTCGGGGGTGGAATTCATGCGGGGCTCGTTGAAGTGGGAAGGGCGGCCGGGGGCAGCGGCAGCCAGGCCTGCAAGGTTGTACCGTGCGGGCTGGAATGAAAACTCAGGTTGCCGGACAGTGCGTTCAGGCGTTCGCGCATGTTGCGCAGGCCGATGCCGCGTCGCGGGTCTTCCTGCACCTGCGCATAATCAAAACCGCGTCCGTCGTCGGTGATGGTCAGCCGCAGATCGTGCGCGGAGTAGGCCAGCGTCATGTCGGCGCGCGTGGCGTGGGCATGGCGGATCACATTGGTCAGCGCTTCCTGCGTCACGCGGAACAGCGCGGTGGCGTAGGCGTCCGGCAGCTTCACGGGCTGGCCGGTGGTGGACAGGTGCACGGCCAGCGGCGGCGCGCCGTCCGTGCTGGGGATGGCGAACTCCCGGCCCAGGTGTTCCAGGGCGGCGGGCAGGCCCAGGTCATCCAGCAGGGTGGGGCGCAGGTTGTGCGAGATGCGCCGCACTTCGCCCACCGCCGTGTTCAGGCGGTCCAGCGCGCCGCCCAGCGGCTTGTCGATATGGGCATGGGCGTTCGGGTCGGCGGGCGGCGCGTGGCGCAATCTTTCCCGGGCGGCTTCCAGCGACAGCTTGATCGACACCAATACCTGGCTGATGCCGTCATGCAGCTCGCGCGACAGGCGCGCGCGCTCGTCTTCCTGCGACCGCACCACCTGCTGGGCCATCAGGCGCAGCTTGGCGTCGGACTGCCGGTGGTCGCTGATGTTCAGCGCCAGCCCACAGGCCGCCACAAAGAGGATCGACACCACGGCAATGCCCGCCACCCAGGCAAACATGCTGCGGATGTTGGCCTGCGCGGCGGCATCGATGCGCACCAGGGCCTGCTCCACGTCGTCCAGATAGATGCCGGTGCCCAGCATCCAGCCCCAGCGGTCCAGCACGACGACATAGCCCAGTTTTTCCACGGTCTGGTGCGTGGACGGCTTTTCCCACAGGTAGTGCACCACCTCGCCTTGCTGCCCGCCCTGGCGCGCGGCCGCCAGCAGGTTCTGAATGACGGCTTGCCCGCGCGTGTCGCGCAGGTTCCAGAGGTCTTGCCCGACCAGCTCGGGCTGGCGCGGGTGCATCAGGTTCTTGCCTTGCAGGTCGTAGACAAAGAAATAGCCGTCATGGCCGAACTCCATCTGCGCCAGCAGTTCCAGCGCTTTCTGGCGGGTAGCCTCGTCGTCGCCCGTGGCCTGCAACGGCGCCACCGCGCTGTAAGCCAGGCTGACGTAATGGCGCAGTTCGCTTTCCTTGCTGGCCAGCCAGGCGTTTTCCACCACCTGCTTTTCGCGCTGGGCCAGCTGCAAACCCTGCACATAGACGGCCACCGTGATGGCGGCCAAGGCCACCAACAAGGGCACCGCGGCAAGCAGCAGGATCTTCAAGCGCAGCTTCATGGGAATTCTGTCTACGGGGTAATTGGTGCGCCGCCGCATTGTGGCGGCCAGACGGAGGGTATTGATTAAAAGCGAGGATTCAACGGATTCCGCCATTTTATGTTGCGGCGCATTGCGTAGTAACACGTACCCGGATTGCGTAGTTCCGCGCTTGTTGGCGGGGGGGCAAAACGAAATACTAACGCCCGCGTCCAGCAGGACGCAGCGCGGGCGCTTGCGCACCCGCCACCCCACAACAATGAGTCTGCCTTCCGCGAGACGAAAAAAGCGTTTCACGCCACAAGCATGGCGGCAGGCATGAGGAGCACTTATGCAAACCAGCAGTAAGGGACTGGGTCAGCACCTGGTCTGGCTGGCGGTTGCGGTACTGGGCGCGTTTGCGCTGGGCACCGTGGCGCTGGCCAGAGGAGAGACCATCAACGCGCTTTGGGTGGTAATTGCCGCCGTCTGCGTCTACCTGATCGCATACCGCTACTACAGCCGTTTCATCGCAAAGAACGTGTTCCAGCTGGACGCCTCGCGCATGACGCCGGCCTGGAAACACAACGACGGCCTGGACTACGTGCCGACCAATAAGCACGTGCTGTTCGGCCACCACTTTGCCGCCATCGCCGGCGCCGGCCCCGTGGTGGGCCCGGTGCTGGCCGCGCAGATGGGTTATCTGCCGGGCATGCTGTGGATCCTGGCGGGCGTGGTGTTCGCCGGCGCCGTGCAGGACTTCACCATCCTGTTCATCTCGACTCGCCGCGACGGCCGTTCGCTGGGTGACCTGGTCAAGTCTGAACTCGGCAAGATCCCGGGCGTCATCGCCCTGTTTGGCGCGTTCATGATCATGGTCATCATCCTGGCCGTGCTGGCGCTGATCGTGGTCAAGGCGTTGACGCATTCGCCGTGGGGCACGTTCACGGTGGCCGCCACCATTCCCATCGCGCTGTTCATGGGCGTGTACCTGCGCTACATCCGCCCGGGCAAGATCGGCGAGGTCTCCATCATCGGCTTCGTCGGCCTGATGGCCGCCATCACCTTCGGCCAGGACGTGGCTGCCCACCCGGTGATCGGCCCCATGTTCGACTTCGACGGCAAGGGCCTGACCTGGATCCTGATCGTCTACGGCTTCATCGCCGCCGTGCTGCCGGTGTGGCTGCTGCTGGCCCCGCGTGATTACCTGTCCACCTTCCTGAAGATCGGCACGATTCTTGGTCTGGCGATCGGCATCGTGGTCGTGGCGCCAGAACTGAAGATGCCCGCGCTGACGCAGTTCGTGGACGGCACCGGCCCGGTCTGGTCGGGCAACCTGTTCCCGTTCCTGTTCATCACCATCGCCTGCGGCGCGGTGTCGGGCTTTCATGCGCTGATCGCCTCGGGCACCACGCCCAAGCTCATCGAAAACGAAATGCAGGCCCGCTACATCGGCTACGGCGGCATGCTGATGGAATCGTTCGTGGCCATCATGGCGCTGGTCGCGGCTTGCGTGATCGAGCCGGGCATCTACTACGCCATGAACAGCCCGGCCGCCGTCATCGGCACCACGCCCGATCAGGTTGCGCAAGTGGTCTCCAGCTGGGGCTTCGTGGTCACGCCGCAAGACCTGATCCAGACGGCGAAGGACGTCGGCGAAAGCACCATCATTTCGCGCGCGGGCGGCGCGCCCACGCTGGCCGTCGGCATGGCGCACATTCTGCATCAGGCCATCGGCGGCCCCGGCATGATGGCGTTTTGGTACCACTTTGCGATCCTGTTCGAAGCGCTTTTCATCCTGACCGCCGTCGACGCCGGCACACGCGCCGGGCGCTTCATGCTGCAAGATCTGCTGGGCACCTTCGCGCCTTCGCTCAAGCGCACCGATTCGCTGCCCGCCAACCTGATCGCCACCGCGCTGTGCGTGGCGGCCTGGGGCTACTTCCTGTATCAGGGCGTGGTCGATCCGCTGGGTGGCATCAACACCTTGTGGCCGCTGTTCGGCATCGCCAACCAGATGCTGGCCGCCATTGCGCTGACGCTGGGCACCGTGGTGCTGTTCAAGATGAAGCGCGACCGCTACGCCTGGGTCACGATCCTGCCCACGCTGTGGCTGCTGGCATGCACGCTGACCGCCGGCTGGCAGAAGCTGTTCCATGCCGATCCGCGCGTCAGCTTCCTGGCCCACGCCAACAAGTACAACGCCGCCATCGCGGAAGGCAAAGTGCTGGCGCCCGCGCATTCGCTCAAGGAAATGTCGCGCGTCGTGGTCAACGACTACATCAACGCCGGCCTGTGCGCGATCTTCATGTTCGTGGTGATCAGCATCGTGGTCTTCGGTGTGAAGTCGGTGCAGCGCGCCCGCGCCGAGAACAAGCCGACGTCCCGCGAGACGCCGTACGAAGCGCTGCCGGCCGCCGCCGGCGCCGACTGACCCCCAACGGAGACGCCGCATGCTGTTCAGCAACATGACCTCGGCAGCCGGCGCCGCCGGCCGCTACCTGGGCCAAACGCTACGGTTGATGGTCGGCGTGCCCGACTACGAAACCTATGTCGAGCACATGCGGCGCACCCACCCGGACCAAAAGCCGATGACCTACGAAGCCTTCTTCCGCGAACGCCAGGACGCGCGATACGGCGGCAAGAAGCGAATTGGCTGCTGCTGAGTTTGAGTGAAAACAGTGAAACAAGCCCCCGTGTGGGGCTTGTTTATTTTGGGGTGGTGGCGCCAAGGCAGGGGATGCCCGACCAGCGGCGGGGCGGGTTCCCCGGGTGGGGGCAAGTCGCAGACCCAACCCGGATATGGGGCCGCCAAAGTAGGTCTGCCCCGACCGGAGTGCTTTGTGCTTGTCATTAATTCCCCCGAGAGTTTCCTGCAATTTTCGTGCTGGGGGATGTCAAATATTCCTTGTCGTGCATGTCCTGAATCTGCTTGCGACGCGGCTCGCTGTAGCGGCACGTGCCGCGCCGGCGCCTGCGTCTTCGCGATGTCGTCCACACACTCATTCAACGGCCCGAACCCGGGCGCGAATTTCCACCCATGTCTACCGCCAGCCGAGCCTGGTGGGCGAAAGAATCGGCATTCGAACTCATCGTTAACTCCGCACTCTGTTCAGGGTATAAAGCACGTCGCGCCATTCCGCAGTACCCAGCGCCGCAAAAGAATCCAGTAGCCGAGCGTTGCCGGCCACCGCCTCTTGAATGCACTGCTGAATACGTGGATGCGTTTCCAGATGCGGGTGCACCGTCAGATGCTTCAAGGCAAAGGTCACGCGGTCCGAGGCGTTGCGCAGCCCCAGCACATGGGTGCGCCGCAGATGCGACAAGACCTTGGCGGCCGCGTGCGTGGCGGGGCCGGGCTTGTCCTGCATTAAGGGCGCCAACACGCGCGCGTCGGCTGGCATCGGCTGATCGGCCAGCCGCTTCCACGCGGTCAACACGTTGCCAACCAACGGCGCCAGGTGCTGCGCGTTCATGTCCGCCGTGTCGAAAACCGGCGTCGGCGTGTTGTTGTGGCTGCGCAGCTGCAACAAGCGGCCCGCGCTGTTCGGCACGATCCACTGCGTGATGGGGTTCAACCACGAGCCCATGCGCTCGCGCAAACTAACGGCCAACAACTCCAGCCGCAACGGTTCGAATAGGGGTATGACGCGCTGCGCATCCTGATCCGGCACCAGGCAGCGCTGCGCCAGGTCCTCGGCCAATACAGCCAAAGGCGATGGGCTGTTCAGCCAACCGCACACCATGCGTTTGCCGCCGATGGGTTCGGCCAGCGCGGTGTTGACCGTCAGGCGCAGCGCATCCAGATCGAACCGCTGGCCCGCTTCAGCCAACGTGATCAGCTTGGGACAGGCGGACGTGTCGTGTGCCAGATCCGCACGCAAAACGGGCGCGATAGCCTCCGCTGGAAACCGCGCCAGCAGCTTGTCGGGATGCAAGGGGCTATCGTCGGCGCGATCAGCCTGGGGATCGATCAACAGATAAAAGCCCTGGTCGGCGTTTCGGGACCGGGCAAGCAAAGCCGCAAACGATGTCATCGTGGCGGCATCCGGCAAGAAGCCGGACAGCGGCAAAGTGCGTGCGTAGGCATAGCGTCGTCCTGGTTGCGCGGCGCGGCCACAAGGGCAGGGCGCCTTTCAAAAAGAAGTGCTGCCAGGACTAATGCAATATCCATGCCATGCGCGGCGTCGGAATGAAACCTTCAACGCTATCAACGGTTTACGGATTTATCGTGTGTGGAGGCTAGCGTGGCGCAGTGTCTGCGATTCGAAATTGACCGGGTATTCAACGAAAACCGAGCCAGTTTTGGCCCGATAAAAACTAAGCGCCGCTTTATCAAGGACTTACGGCGGGCCATAATTGGCTCGATCGGGCCAAATATGGCCCGACAGGTATCGCTTAAGCCCAAACGCGGTTGGCGCCGCTGCTCGGCAAGGCTGGCCCGGCGCGCATCGCCGCTTAGGACAGGCCCAGCGCCCGTGCGCGCACCGCGCCGCCTATTCGCCCGACCGCCAAGACTTCCGGCGTGATTTGCGCGGTTTGGGCACCACCCCCAAACGCGGGTCGCGCGCCAATGACAGCGCCGCCAGATGCGAGGCCAGCGCCTCGAACGCGTCATCCGACTGCGGCAGATACAGCCACTTGCCCAGCACGGGGTGCGGCAACAGGCTAGGCATCTCTTCGCGCAGCGCCGCATGACGCTCGCGCGAAGTGCACACCATGACGCCATTCCAAGGCTCATCACGGTCGGCCACCACCAAATATAGCGCGCCATCCAGATACGCGGCATCGCAGCCAAACATCTTCCGTCGTTGATAATTGGCGTCGCGCTCCAGAGGCTCTAGCACCCACAGCAGCGAATTCTGGCGCGCGGCAAGCTGCTTTTTGGGCGGGGCAAAGAGGTCTGACGATGTAGGCATGGTGGCAAGTTTATGCCGATCACGCGCGCCGTTCATCCTGGATTTTCATTTAGACTTTTGCGGCTGGCTGTGGCCCGCGAGGCCTGGCATACGCTGCAACGTCATCCTTAGTCCCAAGCTAATAAGCGCCCCGATCAGTGTCTGAACACCACCAATTCATTTGCCCGCGCGACTTTCATTTGCCACCGCCGGATTGGCACGCGCTGCAAGCGCAACTGCTGAAAGGCGGTTATGTGCTGGAACCGCAAGGCAAGCAAATACCGTATCGCGCCATTTCCAACCTGGGATTCGGGCTGGCCGGCTTGAACGAAGGCTCTTATCAAAATCCGGAAGGCGTTTGGTCAACCGGCGAACTGGTGGCGCGCTACATACAGGCAGGCCATCTGCCCGCCGACCTGCCAATTCGGTACGACGACACCTTGGAAGAAACATTGGCCCTGCTGGCGCAACACGGCATTACCCCCGATCCGCTTTTCGAAGACTACGAAAGGAGCGACTGGCACAGCCCGCAATACTGCCTGGGCCCGGCCGCGCGTTCGTACCTAAGCGCCGACACCCGCGCCGCCCATGACCAGGACCCACGAAATTTCCCGCTGATGCTGCTGGCGTTTGATGGCCCGAATCCAAGCGTTGCCGTCGGTGAAAACCTGTCGGAACCCTGCCTGCCCGGATCGAGCGAACCGTTGGAAGCCATGCCGCCGTTTGATTCGCACGTGGACTTTATCGGCGCAGCATACGAGGACCCGGGCGCGAAATGGCATTGTGAACAAAACGGCGTTGATTATCGAATTCTAGAGCTCGACTGGCGCTACAGCTTGGCGATGGGTTTTCGGATGGTACGCATGGAAGGGCTGGCTGAAGAAGACGCGCAAGGCATCGCAAAGTTGATCGGGTTACGGGGCAGGCAATGGTGTGCAGCCACCGGCATTTGTGAGGGCGGGCAGGGTGGCATCGCCCATCTTGTGATAAAGGTGTCAGGCAGCATTTCTGGCAGTGTTATTTGTTGTCTGAATCCATTGAAAAGTTCAAGGTAGCTTAATGATAAAAAGTTTTGCACTCTTCGCTTTATCGACCGCGCTCTTGGCGGGATGCGGGCCAAACAAAATCATTGTGGATCTGCCTTCGCCACAGGGCCAATACCATGTAGAAGTTCGCAAATGCGCTGAGCCGGGCGCCATGTCATCGACTTCGCAAACCCAGGTCTCGGTCCTGAAGTCCGGCGTATCAGAAAACTGCCAGTCTGCGGTGAATGCGTTGGCGCAGTTCCAGTCGTATGCGCCCGACGATCAACTGCAACTGGAATGGCTGTCGGAGGCGGAGCTTCGGGCCTGGCATCCCGGATTTGATCCAAAGTCCGGGCCGCGTTCCGCTTCGTATAAGGCGGACAACCCCGTCAAAGTGATATTTGCGCCGGCCAAGTGATTTACACCGCAATGTCGTCGCGCGGCGTCCATGGGGTGCCGCCGTTCGCGGACCCGCCCGCTACGTCAGCAACGCCAACGCGTCAACCAGCGACAGCACGGTGGTGCGCGACGCGAATGCGGTGGAAAACAGGTGCTCGTGCACAATCGAATCCGGGTCGTAGCAGCAGTCTTTGACGGTAAACAATCGGTAGTCTGCGTCGCTGGCATGCGCAATCGACGACAGCATCACGCCGGTGGACGCAATGCCCACCATCAGCAGCGTATCGATGCCTTGTGCCGATAGCCGCAATTCAAGGTCCGTACCAAAAAACACGCTGGCGCGATGCGCGATGATGATCGGCTCGTCGGGCTGCCGGCCCAATTCAGGGGAAATCTGGTCGCCCGTGAAAAGGCCAAGTTGCTTGATGCCTTGCCCGTTCTTGTTTAGCGGACTGACTTCGGGATAGCCCGGACTGAACCGAATTTGCGCGAAATAAACCTTGATCCCTTGCCGCCGTGCCGCGTCGCAAAGCGTGCGCGTATTCGCTAGCAAGGTGGGCGCGACAGAAGGGAACAGATTGATGATGTCGGTCTGATAATGCATGACCAACAACGCGCTGCGGGCGGGCACGAGGGTGTCTAGGATGCTCATGGGCGCGAGCTCCACAAGGCGGGCAGTTTCACCGCGGCATACCGCTTCGGTAGTGGCGTCATCGATATCAGGTTCCGGACGGGACTGTATTTTTTAGCACGAGGCGACGGAAACAAGGCAGATGGACAGCTAAAAAATGTCCAGCTAAAAAAGTGTCGGACCGCGTTATCCAGACAGCTTTAGCGGTTGTGCAAGTGAGGTGACTTGGACGCCAAGCTAGGTGCGAATTGGGGCGCGGTCACTGGCGCGGAACCCGGTATCAAGGTTTCCATCTTTCTATCTAGGCGCACTACGCGACTCCGCGTCGATTTGCGCCGGCCACCGGACTTTAGGCGCAAGACGCAGGGCTAGGTTGTAGGGCGGCACTTCGTCTGGATCGTTGAACGTCTCCACGGGAGGCAAGGCGTCGGGTCCGTGCTGCATGTAGGCGCGAACGTAATCCCAGGAGCTGCCCTCATCCTGGCCCACGCTTAAGGGGAATCGATCAATGACCTGGTTCGTGCCGGGCTTGACGACGGCGATGGATACGCCCCACGTGAAGATCAAACCGCCTTGCGCGGTGGCGCCGCGTTGGCGCCAGGCTTCGGCGCGAAGATCGTCCCAGTTGTAGGCGCGGGTTGTGACGTACCAGCGGGCGAAGGGGTTCCACCATATGTAGTGGAAGCTGTAGACGTAGACCTCGCGGCGCAAGCGATTGAAGCGGATGGGTTCGTCACGGGGAATGGCGGTATCGACCCGAATCATAAAAATGGTCCACCAAAGCATTCCGACCGTAATCGGTATAGCTTTTATAAAGTGAGAAAACCCTGTCCTGCCTATGATGATTTTCGGCACTGCGAATACGAGCCACGCAATGCCGACCAAGGACAGGATGAGCATCAGCCCGCGCAATTTTTGCCCTCTGCGGCTGATTTCCAAGTGAATGTTGTTCATCGAATTGATGGGGAGCGGGGGATGCGGGCCGTCTAGCCGAGGTGCGGATTCTCCGGGCAAGGTGAGGTCGCAGACCCAACCTGGATGTGGGGCAGCTAACGTAGGTCCGTTGCGCGTGGGGAGATTCTTGGTCGACATTAATTTCCTAGATTGAATCTTGTGCAATTTTTGCAGCGCTCAATATGCATTTCCGAGTAGAGATCACCGTTACTTCGGCGTGTCCTCCTGGATCAGAGATATCTGGCCAGTACTTGATTCGAAGCGTTGCAAATTCGATATCAGCCTCGCCGATATCAAGCAAAAGCAAGCCGCCCAGTACACCCGCGTCTCTGGTAGGTCGACGCGTTGCTTGGTCGTCTATTCGATATCCGGGGCGCTTGGGGTGGTCAGATATTTCGCCAATCCTGGGTGAGTTGTGATGCTCTGCAATTACGATTTGCTCAGGCGAGTAGCGCTTCAATGCCAAAGTCATGGCGTATCCCGACTTATTCGGATCCCACATGGGAAGCTTGACGTGATAAGTGAGCGTGGTTCCCCATTGCATTCCTGCGCCGATGGCTGGCAACGTAGATAATCGCGGTGCAAAACGAAATTCGAGATCTGTCTGCATCCCGATCAACGCAGCATTCAGCGCGCTAATGGCTATATCCTTGTCAATATTGGCCGCGATAGTTTTCTGAGTTTCTAGGTCTTCGCTCGCGTACCTCGGGATGCTAGGGACCGATTTGGCCGAGTTCCACCAGATGGAAGGCGTTTCGTCATGGTTTCCAAAGTAGCAGCGGCGTGCCCATTGTTCGATTGCCGTTGACTCGCTTCCCTTAGCAGAAATGGAAACTGCGTAGGCCAGCATACCCAGGGCGATAGCCCATCCAAGCGGTCCTAGCAATGAGGAGGCGCTCGCCCAAGCCGCGTATGTTGCTGCCAAGCCGGAGGCGGCCGACAGGATGCCAGCATAGATATAGCTGTCTCGTGCTTCGCCATCGCCAGACCGCATTGCTCGTACTGCGGCAATTCCAAACTGCACCCCCTCAACCACACCCGACAGAGCACTTGTCACGCCGCCAAAGCGAATCATCCCTTTGCCCAGCGCCAACGCGTTCATCGCGCGTACGTCCGCGATTGAGGCTTTCTCCATCGCCCGGGCCACGCTTCTTATTCCCAACCCCGTCGCTTCAATGCTGACGCCCACCACCCCCACCGCGCTTGCCGCCACGCCCGCGACGGCTTCTGGGTATTTGTCTCCCATCACGCGCTCCAGGTCTTGCAGGCTTCTTGCCAGCCCATCTTGCTGAAAGAACAACGCGCCCATGGATAGCGCTAAATCCAAGTTCGCCATCCCGCGTATTCCAACAAAGGCGGTATGCGCGCGTAGCTTTGCATCCGCAGCAGTGGTCCGTAGTTGCCCGGCTATTGCATGTGCCTTCGGTTCCAGGCCGCCAATGCCCACCACCACGCTGCGCCAACTGCCTTCCAGGGTGTCCGCCGTGGCGTTGGACATTGCAGTTAGCTTGTTTTTCAGTCCTTCAGCGGTATCCGCCACCCAGAACGTGGCTTTGAATATGTGGTTCTGTGCCGGCCCAGGCAGGGTCAGCATGCCGCTGAATATCAGCGCACGGGCTTTCTTGCCGGTTTCCTTTGCGGCCTTGTCGTATTCCTGGCGCATCTGTTGGGTGAGTAATTCCTGATACTCGCCCAGCGTCAGTTCGATCTGAACGCGCAGCATTTGGACGCGCTCGCATAGCAGCAGGGCGGCTTGATGCACGGTGGCGGCCACGGGTAGAAGCTGTTCTTGCGCCCGTGCGTCCATCGTCAACATCGCGTTGATCATCGCGCCTTGCAATTGGCCTACCGCGTCCCTTACGGTGCTGCGTAGATACATCTCACCTTCTTGCGAGGCCATCACGTCTTTGATGGCGGCATATAGCTTGCCGGAATCATTGGCCTTGAAGCCTTCCGTAAAAGTGGGACGCAGGCCTTCAAGCAGGCGGGCGTTCTTGGCTAGTAGCGCCTGGTACAGAATACTGTCGGGGTTTTCCAGCAAGGCCTTCCACAGCTGCTGCGTGGGACCAAGATCCGCGCCATCAACCGGGGGCGCTTCGCTGGGGCCGCCGTCCAGGCATGCCGCCACCATCTTGGTGTACGCCGCCGCCGAGTGCGGATCGGTAGCCGAGTAGTCGTACCGTGCGATGCGCAGCCAAGCCAGAGATTGCAGCCATGCGACATAGCGGGCCGCCATCGTATCTATCAGTCCTTGCCGACGCTGCCATTCCTTATCGTGCATGTCCTGAAACTGCTTGCGACGCGGCTCGCTGTAGCGTTGTTCCAGGCGTTCGTGATACTCGGCCGTGATGCGCTTGGCCGCGATTTCCGTTTCGCGGGGGACATCCACCGGCGGTAAATGGGAACGCGTGCCCAGCACGGGATGGTCATTGTGTTGTCGGCGGTATTCGATCTGTTTTTCGACTTCCTGTACCGCTTGGGTCTGTGCCCAGGTCTTCTCCAACTCTCTGATCTGCACCAGCGCCGCCGATGTGAACAGTAGATACTGCCGTTCGGCATTGCCCGCCCATGCGAGCCGGTCGTTAATCAGCAAATGGCGTTGTTGATTGAATTCCAACACCGCGCCCACCGGTTCGGGCAACGCCAATACCGGCACGCCTTGCGGCAGGCCTTGCGTCTTTGCGATGTCGTCGACGTAATCATTCAACGGCACAAACCTGGGGGTACGTGTACGCACGGCATGTCGGCTGCCGAAATCTTCCCCGTCGTAACGGTATTCCCAGACGTGATCGGTCAGAAACCCATCCGCGAATTTCAACCCGTGCAATACCGTCTGCGGCGTGTCACGCAACGTCGTCAGATCCACTTTCAAGAACCGCGCGGATGGCGCCGTCTGCGCCTTGTAGGCATCCAGCACCGGCTCAGGCCACCGATCTTGCGAGAACGCGATCCACGCTTCCTTGTAGACCGCGGTGTCGACGTGTATGAACGAAGCGCGCACGTCGTGCCCCACACCCGTGCAAGCCTTGGACAAGGGGCGGGGCGTGCCCTCGGGCATTCGGTACGGGTCATATTGGCGCATGTGCCCGTCGGCGGTCACTTGATACGCATGCCAGATTTCCTGATCCAGCAGCACATACACAAACCCTTCGCGCAGTACGCGATAGTTGCCCGGCTGCATATCGATGCGTACGCGGTCTTGTTCTGGGTCGAACGGCAACGACGTTGACGAAGATGTCCAAGACGGCGAGGATCTTGGCGGCAATGGCGCATCGCGCAGCAACAGGATCGGCATTCCGCTGCGCTCGCAAGCGCGGCATGTACCCATCGGCACCGCCATCGTTTCCAACACCGCCAGCCGAGCCTGGTGGGCGAAAGAGCTTGCATGCGAACTCATCATCAACTCCGCGATCAATTCGGCGTGTAAAGCACGTCACGCCATTCAGTAGCGCCCAGCGTCGTAAATGAATCGACCCGGCGCGTTTTAAACGAAGTGCTGTAAGGACTAATGCAATATCCGTGCCATGCCGGCAGAGAAACGTAAAACCGTCAACGCTATCAATGACTTATGGAGGATTTGCGCGACCCCGCCCGCGCTGCGTTGCGCCAATCACCCGGAATTGCCGCGATTTCCAACGCAAAACGGGCCATATTTGGCCCGTTAAAAAATAAGCAGTGCTTTATCAATGAGTTATAGCGGGTCAAATTTGGCTTGATCGGGCCAAATGTGGCCCAGCAGGGCTTGTTCCGCCCAGGACAAGGCACACAAGATCGCCGTGCCGATAAACGCCGGCCTTAGATTCCCGCGAACCGTTCCGCCAACGCATCGCAATGCCGCACCAAGATCGCCGCGTCCACGCCCACCGCCGTAAACAGACTCCCAGCCTTGATATAGCGCCGCGCAAGCGCCTCATCCCCCGTCAACACGCCCGGCGCCTTGCCTGCCGCGCGTACCCGCCGAATGGCGCGTTCCACTTCGGCCATCACCTTCGGATGCTGCGGCTCGCCGGGATATCCCAAGCTGGCAGCCAGATCCGCGGGGCCTATAAACACCCCGTCGACGCCATCCACCGCAATCATCGCGTCCAGGTTCTCCAGCGCCTCGCCCGTCTCGGCCTGCACCAGCAAACACAATTCCTCTTCGCACCGGCGCATATAGTCCGCCACACGCCCATACCGAGTCGCGCGCATCGTGCCGCTGACACCGCGCACGCCGCGCGGCGCATAACGCATACCGGCCACCGCGCTTTGCGCCTCGTCCGCGTTCTGCACATACGGCAGCAACAAGGTCTGCGCGCCGATATCCAGATACTGTTTGATCTGCACCTTGTCATTCCAAGACGGGCGCACCACCGGATGGCTCTTATACGCGCCAGCCGCCTGCAACTGCGCCATTACCGTCGGCAGCACCACGGGCGTGTGCTCGGTATCCAGCAGCAGCCAATCAAAGCCGCTGGCCGCGACCAGTTCGGTACTGTTCGCATTTCCAAGCGTGACCCACAGCCCGGTTTGATGGCGCTGTTCACGCAGCGCGCGTTTAAAGGTATTGATGGGAAGTTCCATGCGCGCCGCCTTATGAAAAATGCACCGAGATGCTGCCCAGCTTGCCGTAGTCGGCATGCAGCGTGTCGCCGCGTTTCACCGCAACGGTGCGTGTAAAGGACCCCGCCAGCACGATGTGTCCGGCTTCCAGCCCGGCGTCGTGCTGGGCAAGCTTGTTTGCCAGCCACGCAATGCCCAGCGCCGGATGCCCCAGCACGGCCGCCGACACGCCGGATTCCTCGATCACACCATTTTTAAGCAGCAGGGCGCCGACCCAGCGCAGATCAATATCCATCGGCCGCACCGGCCGGCCGCCCAGCACGATGCCGGCACACGCCGCGTTGTCGGCAATGTTGTCCACGATGCGGCGCGGGTATTTGCTGCGGCCGTCGATCAGTTCCAGCGCGGGGACCACATAATCCGTGGCATCCAGCACGTCGAATAAGCTGACGGCCGGCCCTTGCAGCGGCTTGCCCAGCACAAACGCCAGCTCGACTTCCACGCGCGGCACGATCAGTTTGTCGGTGGGAATCGTCTGCCCATCTTGATAGAACATCGTGTCCAGCAAATGGCCGTAGTCGGGCTCGTCGATACCCACGGTGCTCTGCATGGCCTTGGACGTCAGGCCGATCTTATGGCCGCGCAGCTTGGCGCCGTCGGCAATCTTCTGGTCGATATTGCGTTGCTGAATGGCATACGCATCCGCAATCTCGATGCCGGGAAACGCCTGGTCCAACTGCGTGGTGGGCACGCCGCTGCGCTCGGCTTCAAGCAGCAGGCTGGCCGCGCGGGCGCGGTCGTCGTCGTTAAGCATGGCAAGCTCCTGATCAGTACGCGGCGGCTTCGTCGGCCACGGGGTTGGACAACACGCCGATGCCGGCCACTTCCACCTCGACCACATCGCCCGGCTTCAAGAAGCGCGGCGGCGTGAAGCGCACGCCTGCGCCGATGGGGGTGCCGGTGGAGATCACATCGCCGGGTTGCAGCGTGGTCCAGATGGAGATGTAGCGGATCAACTCCGCGAACGGGAACATCAGGTTGTCGGTGGCGTCTTGCTGGCGCAGTTCACCGTTCACGCGCGTGGTCACCGTTAGTGGCGCGGCGGGATCGAACTCGTCCGCCGTCACCATCCACGGGCCCATCGAGCCGCTGGCGTCAAAGTTCTTGCCCTGCGTCACGTTGAACTTGCCGTGCTTGATCCAGTCGCGCACCGTGCCTTCGTTCAGGCAGGTCAGGCCCGCGATGTGGCTCCAGGCGTCTTCGGCAGCAATGCGGCGTCCGGCCTTGCCGATGATGATGGCGATCTCGCCTTCGTAGTCCAGTTGCTCGGATTCCGGTGGGCGCAGCAAGGGTTCGCCATGGCCCACGAACGAACCCGGAAAGCGCGGGAACACGCTGGGGTAGGCGGGCGGCGCGCTGCCGTCCTGGTATTCCTCGTTGCGCTTGCCGTAGTTCACGCCCACGCAGATGATTTTTTCTGGCTGCGGGATGGGTGGCAATAGCCGCACCTCGTTCAGCTTGTGCGTGGCGGGAAGCGTGTCCGCCAATTTGGCCAGCGCGGGCAGGGCGTTGGCTTCCAGCGCGGCGCGCAGGCTGGCAAAGCCATTTCCGTCCAGCGCCACGATCTGGTCCTGGCCCCGCAGCGCGCCAAAGTGCGTGCGGCCTTCATGCGTATAAGTCAGCAGTTTCATTCGTCGAATCCAAACAAGCGAGCGGGGTTGTCCACCAGGATTTTCTTAAGCGTCGCGGCGTCGCCCGCATAGCGCGCCAACTGGTCCACCAACTGGCCCTCGTCGGGCGTGGGCTTGGTGGAGACGGGATGCGGCCAGTCGCTGCCCCACACCACGCGGTCGGGGTTGGCGGCGATCAGCGCTTGCGCAAGCGGTGTCACGTCGTCCCAAGGGGGGCCGCTGCGTGAGATCTTTTCCGTCAACGACAACATCACCCAGAAATTGCCGCGATTTAGCAACGACTTCAACAACTGCCGAGTCGGATCTGCCGCGCCTGCAGTGGGATCGGCACGCCCCATGTGATCCAGCAGCACCGGAATATCCAGCCGTTCAAACTGCGCCGCCTGCGCCATCATGCCGTCGGGCTCCGGCTGAAACTTGGCGTACCAGCCCAGTTCACGAATGCGCGCAATGGCCCGGTCGAATACAGCCGGCGCCATGCTGATGCCCAAGCCCTGACGCGTGAACCGAGCCCCGCGCACGCCCGCATCGTGCAGCTTCTGAATGTAGGCGTCGTCACGCTCGGCCAGTACCACCGCATTCGCGCAACCGCGATACGACGGGCCGGCGGCGGCCAGACCGTCCAGCACCACCTGATGGTCCGCGCCATAGGTCGTGGCCTGCACGATCACGCCGCGTTCGATGCCCAGCAGGCGATGCAGGCCCAGCGCGGTCTCGATGGTGGCGCTGGGCATCTCGTACGCCGCGCCGGGGCGAACCGGGTAACGGTCTGCGGAGCCGAATACGTGAAACTGGCTATCGCAGGACTTAGGCGGCAGGCGGGTGGCGGGGGCAGTGGGGCGGGGATTGAAGGGTTGGTACTGCGAAGGGGAATGTTGCGGCGCTTGCTTCTGCGACGCTGGATTCTGCGCGGATTGATTCTGCGAACTTTGGCTTTGAGTCATTTGGCTTTGAGTCATCGTCTGTCTCCCTTACCCGATCACGGCCACAAAATCGCATTCGATCAGCTTGTCGCCATCCAGATCGGCCTGCATCGTGTGGCGTGCCGGGCGGTTCTCCGCATCCGGAAACGCTTGCAGCCACACGGCATTTAGCGCCGCGCGCTGGCTGCGGTCGCGCATCCACACCGTCATCTTGGCGACGTGATCCAGCGTGCCGCCGCCCGCCTCAACAATGCGCCGCACGTGGTCGAACATCAGTTCGCACTGGCGCTCCAACGTCGCGCCGTACGCGCCCGTGGCGGGGTCGGTGCCCTGGATGCTGCCCGAATACAGCATGGGCCCGATCCGGCACGCGGCCGGAATGGGGTTCTTGTGGCTGAAGCCTTCGGCGTAAATGCTGCGTCTGCTCATGGCGGGTTCCGTTTGGAAAGTAGAGGGTGGGGCGGCATCGCAGCCATGACCAGGCAAGGCCGCGATGCGTTCGGTTGTCAGGGCGTGGCTGCTGGCGGGTCAGGCCAGGCGGTGGTCCGACGGCGGTGGTCTGGCCTTAGTTCGCCGTGATGCCCGCACGCTTGATGATCGGCGTCCATCGCGCGTCTTCCGCTGCCAGATAGCGCGTGAATTCCTCGGGCGTACTACCGCGCGCCTCGGCGCCCAGGTCATCAAATCGCTTGATAATCGTCGGCTGCGCCAGGATCTTGGTCAGCGCCTCGCTCAACTGTTTCAGCACATCCGGCGGCGTGCCCTTCGGCGCTAGCAGCCCGGTAAACGTGGCCGCCTCCATGCCCTGCACACCCGCTTCCGCAAACGTCGGCACGTCCGGCATCGACGGCACGCGCTTGGCCGTCGTCACCGCCAACGCGCGCAAGCGGCCTTCCTTCACATACGGCAGCGCCACTGAAATCTGATCAAAGTTGAAATCCACCTGTCCGCCCAACAGATCGGTTGTGGCCGGCGCGTTGCCCTTGTACTGCGCCGTCGTCCAACGCGCGCCCGTCAACGACTGCAACAGCTCGCTGACCAGATGATTCGTGGTCCCCGCACCCGGCGACGCCATGTTCAGCTTGCCCGGCTCCTTCTTCGCCAACGCCAGCAATTCCGCCAGCGTCTGCGCCGGCAAGCCCGGCTTCACCTGCAACACCAGCGGCGTGTACGACACCGAACTGATCGGCGCAAAGTCCCGATCCCACTTGTACGCATCCCGCTTGAAAATCAGCGGCGAGAACAGCAGCGGCCCGTTCGCCGCCATGAACAAGGTGTAGCCATCCGGCTCGGACCGCGCCACCTGCTCGCCGGCAATCATCCCGCCCGCACCCGGCTTGTTCTCGACAATAAACGGCTGCCCAAACGCCGCTTGCAAGCCCGGCGCAATCAGCCGCGCGGCCACATCCACATTGCCGCCCGGCGGATAGGGCACCACGATCTTCACGGGTTTCTCGGGCCACGCGGCGTGCGCCATGGAAGTCAGAACGGTCAGCGCCACCGTGGCGCAGGCGCGAAGCGCATTGCGATGCATGGTTTGTCTCCTGGTCGTGTCATCACGTTTTGTTTGTTGTGTTTGACGACACTCTAGAAATTCCCGCGCCGCTGAACAATCCGAATTTCAAGAAAAGTTCCGGATGTTGGACTCTTTTGGCAGGTTGCTTTGCGGGCGGCTTCTGGCATGACCGCGTTTCACCGGAGAATTGCCCTGGGCGCCTATTGCGCACGCGGTTTTATTCATAGTTGAATGTTCAATATCCGGACTACGGAGCCAGACCCACCATGCACTTTCCCGCCAGCGACCTGAACCCCGAACAAACCTACCGCCTGATGAGCGGCATCGTCGTGCCCCGACCCATCGCCTGGATCAGCAGCGTCAACGCCCACGGCGGCGTCAACCTGGCGCCGTTCAGCTGCTACACCTTCGTCTCGAACAAACCGCCCATGATCGGTGTCAACATCGGCCGCAAAGCCGGCAAACGCAAAGACACCGCCGAAAACATCCTGGCCAACCGCCACTTCGTCGTCAACGTCGGCGACGAAACTCTGCTTGATCCCCTGCACGACAGCGCCCAAGAACACCCGCCCGAAATCAGCGAAGTCGACGTGCTGGGTTTAAGCGTGCTTCCCGGCGCCGTCATCGACACCCCCCGACTTGCCGCCGCGCCCATCAGCCTGGAATGCCGCTTTCATAGCGTCACCCCGTTTGGCGACACCGGCGCGGAGTTCTTCGTGGGCGAAGTGGTGATGTTCCATATACGCGATGGCCTGCTGCAAGACGGCAAGATCGATACGGCATCACTACGCCCCATCTGCCGCATCGGCGGCCCCAACTACGCATCGCTAGGCCCCATCGTCACCAAGCGCGGTATTCAGCAGACGCCCAAATCCATTATCAAACCGGAGGCCACGTGAGCGAATCAGAAGATAAAAGCGCATCCGGCGCGCAGACGGTACGCAGGGCCTTGGCGCTGCTGCGCCTGATTGCCTGCGGACAAGAACGCGGCGTGCGGCTGGTGGATTTGGAACGCATGTCCGGCTTGAATCGGCCCACCGTGCATCGCTTGCTGAAGACGCTGGTGCAAGAGGGCGCGGTTGAACAGGATTCAGAAACGCGACGGTATTTGATCGGGCAAGAGATCAGTTTGCTGGGGCTGGCGCGGACGCGGCGCTTTCCGCTGCTGACGCTGGCGGACCCGTATATGAGCGAGCTGGCCGATCAGGTGGGGGATACGGTGTCTTTGAGTATTCGACATGGGCACGATTCGATATGTATTGGGCGGCGGACGGGCAGGCATCCGATACAGGTGCTGTCGATTGAGGTGGGGGTTAGACGGCCGTTGGGTGTGGGGGTGTCGGGGGTGGCGTTGTTGGCGAGTTTAGGGAGGGAGGAGAGTGTGGAGTTGGTGCGGGGGAATGCGGCCAGGCTGGAGGTGATGGGGGAGCGGGTGGAGGATGTGATTGCGCGGGTTGAGGTGGCAAGAAGGGAGGGGATTGCGCATGCGGCAATGGGGTTGATGCCGGGGACTAGTGCGGTTGCGGTGCCGGTGTTGACGGAGGGAGGCGTGGCGCTGGGGGCGATTACGGTTACGGCGATGGCGGAGAGGTTGGGGGTG
>NZ_JBLVOL010000054.1:0-9567 GCF_053543755.1 Achromobacter semiaridum
CCCGGCCCCACGGGCGAGACCAACACCTATATGGTCGAGCCGCGTGGCGCTGTGTATTGCGTGGCCGCCACCGAAGCCGGCGCGCGGGCGCAGTGGTCGGTTGCCCGTCTGACCGGCAACCATGCCTGGTTCGCGGACACGCCCGCTGCCCAGGCGCTGCTGGCCACGCTGGATGCCGAACAACAAGGGCAGGCCGGCATCCTGGCTGACGATGAGGTGGATCAGGCCGACTACCAGGCGGTTCTGTTCGAAGGCGATGGCGACGCGCTGCAAGCGCTGAACCAGCGCATCGCGCAGCGCCCCGGCGCCATCCTGTCCGTGCATGGCCTGACGTCCGACGCCTTGGCGGCAGGCGCCAGCTATGTGCCGGAACGGCTCTTGACCGAGCGTTCCATCAGCGTGAACACGGCCGCCGCCGGGGGCAACGCCAGCCTCATGACGATCGGTTGAAGGTGACCGAGGGGTAACCCTCGATGACCGAGGGTTATCTCCAATATCGGGCAGGTTGCACTGGAACGAAAATCCGGTCGCACCTCAAGTCCGGATGCCGCAACCCGACATCCGGACTTTGCAGAAAATGCATACGCGGGAACGGGCCACAGCCCGGCTCGCGGTAGTAGAAAAAACCAAAAGCCTGGCTAAAAGCTCAGGTATAACAAGGCCTTAAGACCAAGGCCAAATGTCCCGATACCCGGAGGGTTTTCCCATGAAGTTCCGCACCACTTTGAAGCTTCTCGCCGCCAGCATCGCCGCTGTGGGCATGACGGCCGCCGCCCAGGCCGCCGACATCAAGCTGGGCTTTGCCGCCCCCCTGACCGGCCCGCAATCGCACTATGGCGAAGACATGCAGAACGGGCTGAACCTGGCTTTGGAAGAAGCCAACAAGAAGGGCATCAAGGTCGACGGCCAGCCCGCCAAGTTCGTGCTGGTGTCGCGTGATGACCAGGCCGACCCGCGCGTGGGCGTGCAGGTGGCGCAGCAGTTGGTTGATCAGGACGTCGTGGGCATCCTGGGCCACTTCAATTCGGGCACCACCATTCCCGCATCGCGCGTCTACCATGAAGCCGGTCTGCCGCAGATCGCCATGGCGACGTCGCCGGAATACACCAAGCAGGGCTACGAAACCACGTTCCGCATGATGACCAGCGACACCCAGCAGGGCGCCGCGGTCGGCAAGTTCATGGTGCAGAACCTGAAGGCCAAGAAGGTCGCCATCATCGACGACCGCACGGCTTACGGCCAGGGCCTGGCCGACGAAGTGGAAAAGGCCGTCAAGGCCGCTGGCGGCGAAGTGGTCCGCCGCGAGTACACCACCGACAAGGCCAACGACTTCACCGCCATCCTGACCAACATCAAGGGCGCGGCGCCCGACGCCATTTTCTACGGCGGCCTGGATGCGCAGTCCGGTCCCATGAAGCGCCAACTGGCCACGCTGGGCCTGAAGGCGCCGCTGGTCTCGGGTGAAATGACCCGCAGCGACACGTTCATCAAGCTGGCCGGCGACGCCGCCAATGGCACCTTCGCCTCGCTGGCCGGCGTGCCGCTGGACAAGATGACCGCGGGCAAGGACTTCGAACAGCGCTATCAGGCGCGCTTCAAGAAGGCCCCGGGCGTGTACGCCCCGTATGCCTATGACGGCGCCTGGAACATGATCACGGCCATTGAACAGGCCGGCTCGTCCAAGCCCGAGAAGTATCTGCCGGTGCTGGCCAAGCTTGACCGCAAGGGCGCTACCAGCGAGCACATTTCCTACGACGCCAAGGGCGATCTGAAGGAGATCTCGGTCACCATCTACGAAGTCAAGAACGGCAAGTGGGAAATGGTTGAAACGATGGTCAGCCAAGCCAACTAAGGCCGGCTGACCCGTAGGGCGGACGTGCCGGCGCTGCCGGCGTCCGCCAACGCTTTGCGCACACGCCGCTCGGCGTGTCGCCGCGAGCGCCGCGTTCCATGCATCATGGCGCGGGCCGCTGCAGCGCGATTTTTCCAGGCTTATTTTCGCGGCCCCTATGGATATCTTCATTCAACAACTGATTAACGGCGTCACGCTAGGCAGCGTGTACGCCCTGGTCGCCCTTGGCTACACCATGGTGTACGGCATCATCGGGCTGATCAACTTCGCGCATGGCGACGTTGTCATGATCGGCGCCATGGCGGCCACCACGATCGCCATTTCGCTGGTGGGCGGTGACCCTGGCGTGTCCGCTTTCGTGGTTCTGGGCGTGGGCCTGCTGGTGTCCGTGCCGCTGTGCATGGCGGTGGGCTGGACGGCCGAACGCGTTGCCTACCGGCCGCTGCGCCGCGCGCCCCGCCTGGCGGCATTGATCACCGCCATCGGCGTGTCCATCATTTTGCAGAACGTGGCCATGATGGCCTGGGGCCGCAACTACCTGAACTTTCCGCAGGTGCTGTCGCCGCGCGTGTTCGAGTTTGCCGGCGCCCGCATGAGCACGCTACAGATCGCCATCGTGGTGATCGCGGCGCTGATCATGGGCGGTCTGCTGGCCATCGTGCACAAGACTCGCCTGGGCACGGCAATGCGCGCCACCGCGCAGAACCGCGAGGTGGCGGGGCTGATGGGCGTGAATATCAATACCGTGATTTCGGCCGCGTTCCTGATCGGCTCGGCGCTGGCCGCCGTGGCGGGCATGATGGTCGCCACCTATTACGGCGTGTCGCAATACACCATGGGCTTCATGCTGGGCCTGAAGGCGTTCACCGCCGCGGTGCTGGGCGGGATCGGCAGCATGGTGGGCGCGATGGTCGGTGGCCTGTTGCTGGGCGTGATCGAATCGCTGGGCGCGGGATACATCGGCGACATCACGGGCGGCTTCCTGGGCAGCCATTATCAGGATGTGTTCGCGTTCTTCGTGTTGGTGCTGGTGCTGATCTTCCGCCCCTCGGGCCTCTTGGGCGAACGCGTGGGAGACCGGGCATGAACGCATCCCTGAAACACAGCGGGCTGTCGACCCGCAACCTGATCGGCATTGCGCTGATCGGTATCGTGCTGGCGGTGCTGCCCTTTGTGATCGGCATGGCCGGCCAAAGCTGGGTGCGCATCCTGAACTTTGCGTTGCTGTACGTGATGCTGTCGCTGGGCCTGAACATCGTGGTGGGCTTCGCGGGGCTGCTGGACCTGGGCTATATCGCGTTCTACGCAGTGGGCGCCTATACGTGGGCGCTGCTGGCGTCGCCACATTTCGGGCTGCACCTGCCGTTCTGGGCGATCTTGCCGATCGCGTTGGCGGTGGCCTGCCTGTTCGGCGTTTTGCTGGGGGCGCCCACGCTGAAGTTGCGGGGCGATTACCTGGCCATCGTGACGCTGGGCTTTGGCGAGATCATCCGCATTTTCCTGAACAATCTGAATGCGCCGGTCAACATCACGAACGGGCCGCAAGGCATCAACCGCATCGATCCGTTCAAGGTTGGCGAGTTTACGTTCGGGCGCACCGAGACGTTGATGGGCATCCGCTTCACCGGGCCGGAAAAGTACTACTACCTGCTGCTGGCGCTGACGCTGATCATCATCGTGGTGTGTGTGCGTTTGCAGAATTCGCGTATCGGCCGTGCCTGGGAAGCCATCCGCGAAGACGAAATCGCGGCCAAGGCTATGGGCATCAACACGCGCAACATCAAGCTGCTGGCGTTTGCGATGGGGGCGTCGTTTGGCGGTGTGGCCGGCGCCTTGTTCGCGTCGATGCAAGGCTTTGTCAGCCCCGAAAGCTTCTCGCTGATGGAGTCGATTTCGATTCTTTGCATGGTGGTGCTGGGCGGCATGGGGCATATCCCGGGCGTGATCCTGGGCGCGCTGATCCTGGCGGCCTTGCCGGAATTCCTGCGGGCCGTGGTCGAACCGTTCCAGCACATGGTGTTCGGCGCGGTGGTGCTGGACCCGGAAGGCATCCGCATGCTGCTGTTCGGTCTGGCGATGGTGTGCGTCATGCTGTTCCGCCCGGCCGGCCTGTGGCCGTCGGCGGTGCGCAAGCGTGAACTATCCACCAAGACGCAAGGGGGGCCGGCATGAGCAAACTGCTGCAAGCCCAGGGGCTGGGCAAACGCTTTGGCGGACTGCAAGCGCTGTCCGACGTCAGCTTCGATATCGAGCAGGGCGAAATCTATGGCCTGATTGGCCCGAACGGCGCGGGCAAGACCACGCTGTTCAACGTGCTGACCGGCCTGTACATCCCGGAGGACGGCAGCTGCACGTTCAACGGCCAGCCGATGTCGGGCAAGAAGCCGCACGAGGTGGCCCATGCGGGCCTGGCGCGCACGTTCCAGAACATCCGGCTGTTCGCGAATTTGTCGGCGATTGAAAACGTGATGATCGGCCGGCACCTGCGCACGAAGGCGGGCGTGTTCGGCGCGGTGCTGCGCACACGCCGCACGCGCGCTGAAGAAGCGGCCATCGAGGCGCGGGCGCAGGAACTACTGGACTACGTGGGCATCGGCCATCGCGCCAACGACGTTGCGCGTTCGCTGCCGTATGGCGATCAGCGCCGTCTGGAAATCGCCCGCGCGCTGGCCACGGACCCGAAGCTGCTGGCCCTGGACGAACCGGCGGCGGGCATGAACGCGTCGGAAACGGTGGTGCTGCGCAAGCTGGTCGAAAAGATCCGCAACGACGGCGTCACGGTGCTGCTGATCGAGCACGACATGAAGCTGGTGATGGGCCTGTGCGACCGTGTGCTGGTGCTGGAATACGGCAAGGTGCTGGCCATGGGCAAGCCTGCCCAGGTGCAGCGCGACCCCAAGGTCATCGAAGCGTATCTGGGCGCGGGCGCCGCGCAAGACCCGCTGATTCACAAGGAGAGCCCGGCATCATGACGGCATCCCAACCCTTATTGGAATTGCGCGGCCTGCAAGTCGCGTATGGCGGCATCCGCGCCGTGCGCGGCATCGACCTGCGCGTGGACGCCGGCGAGCTCGTGTGCCTGATCGGGGCCAACGGCGCGGGCAAGAGCACGACGCTGCGCGCCATCTGCGGCCTGGTGCCGCTGGCGGGCGGCGAAATCGTCTACGACGGGCAGTCCATCGGTGGCCAGAAGTCGCACGAACTGGTGCGCCGCGGGCTGGTCATGGTGCCCGAAGGGCGGGGCATCTTCGGCCAATTGACCATTGAAGAAAACCTGGCCATGGGCGCCTACATTCGCCGCGACGCCGCGCAGATCCGGCAAGACACCGACCGCGTGTTCACGCTGTTCCCGCGTCTTGCCGAACGCCGCAAGCAGGCGGCCGGCACCTTGTCGGGCGGTGAGCAACAGATGGTGGCCATGGGCCGCGCCATGATCGCGCGTCCCAAGCTATTGCTGCTGGACGAGCCGTCGATGGGCCTGGCGCCGTTGATGGTCGAAAAGGTGTTCGAAGTGGTGCGCACCATCGCCAGCGAAGGCGTCACAATTCTGCTGATCGAGCAGAACGCGCGCCTGGCGCTGGAAAACAGCCATCGCGGCTATGTGATGGAATCGGGCGAGATCATTCTGTCTGGCCCGGCTACGCAGATGCTGCACGATCCCAAGGTCAGGGCGGCGTATCTGGGCGAAGTCGAAGACGCTCCGGCCTGACGGTTGCACGTGCTTCGATATGCGCGATAAAAAAGCCCGGCATGTGTATGCCGGGCTTTTTCTTGCGCAGGCGAATTGACGCGTTCAAGCAGGCACAGGCGCCGCCCGCTTCTTGCCGATCCGCAGTGCAATCACCGCGGCGATCAAGCCCGTGGCGCCGGAAATCAAAAAGGCCATCATGTAGCTGCCCTGGGCTTCGCGGATCGCGCCGGCCATCCACGCCGCGCTGGCCGCGCCCAGCTGGTGGCCCGCGACAATCCATCCGAACACGATGCCGGCGTCCCGTTCGCCGAAGGCTTCGGTCGTCAGGCGCAAGGTAGGTGGCACGGTGGCGATCCAGTCCAGGCCGAAGAAGATGGCGAAGATCGACAGGCTGTAGAACGAGAAATCGGAATAGGGCAGGTAGATCAGCGACAGGCCGCGCAGGGCGTAATAAACGAATAGCAGCTTGCGCGGATCGTAGCGGTCGGTCAGCCACCCCGATGCCGTGGTGCCGACCAGGTCGAACACGCCCATCAGCGCCAGCAGGCCGGCGGCTTGCACTTCCAGCATGCCGTGGTCGCCGCACAGCGCAATCAAATGCGTGCCCACCAAGCCGTTGGTGGTGAACCCGCAGATAAAGAACGTGGCGAACAAGAACCAGAAGGTGGTGGTCTTGGACGCGCGCGCCAAGGCACCGAAGGTGGCGGCCAGCATCCCCGTGCGCGGGGCGACGGGGGCGGGCGGCGCGTCGGGGTCGCTGCCGAACGGCGTCAGGCCGACGTTGGCCGGGCGGTCGGGCACCAACCACCATGCCAGCGGCACCATGGCGGCAGCGGCTGCCGCTACGGTCCAGACCACGCGCGTCCAATCTCCGGACGAGGCCAGCGTGGCAAGAATGGGCAGGAAGACCAGCGTGCCGCTAGCGGTGCTGGCGGTCAGCAAGCCCATCACCAGTCCGCGATGCTTGATGAACCACCGGTTCACAATCGTGGCGCCCAGCACCGAGGCCACTGCCCCCGAACTCAGGCCCGAGAACACGCCCCAGGTCATCAGCAGGTGCCAGGGCTGGGTCATGTAGGCGCTGACGGCGCTGGAGGCCGACATCAGGATCAGGGCGGTGATCAAGACGCGGCGCAGCCCGAAGCGCTCCATCGCGGCGGCCGCGAAGGGGCCCACCAGGCCATACAAAAAGATGCCGGCCGCGGCCGCGAACGAGATCGAACTTCGGCTCCAGCCAAAGGCTTCCTCCAGCGGCACCAACAGCACGCTGGGGGTAGAGCGCAAACCGGCGGAAACCAGCAAGGCCAGGAAAATGACGGCGACGACGACAAAGGCGTACTTCTGTCCGGCGCGCTGAAAGGGAAGCGGAGGTTGGGCTATACTCATGTTACTGACCGGTACGTATCAGATTTGCGATGTGCGAATAGTACGTACCGGTCAGTAACATCGTCAAGCAGTTTTTCGGCGATTTGTTTTTTGAAGGCGCGGCTACCCGCTGGTGTGGTGGAGGTTGCCATCCGCCTTCCGTTTCAGGAGTCCAGCATGGCCAGCAAGCCTTCCAATGCCTCAGGCGCCACGGCAAAAACCGGCACCAAGCCGCTATTGGCGGCAGACCGCATCCGCAAGACGGCGCGCGAAATGTTCTACCGCGACGGCATCCGCGCCGTGGGCGTTGACGCCATCGTCAATCAAGCCGGCGTGACCAAACCCAGCCTGTACCGCAGCTTTTCATCGAAGGATGAATTGGCGGCGGCCTATCTGCGCGACTACGACGCCGAATTCTGGGCCCGCTTCGACGCCGCCTGCGCGGCCCATCCCGGCGATCCGCGCGCGCAGCTGCTGGACTATCTGTCGGGCTTGGCCCAGCGGGCCGTGGTGAACGGGTATCGCGGCTGCGGGCTGACCAATGCCGCGGTTGAGTACCCCGAACCCGAGCATCCCGCCCGCGCGGTGGCCGTCGAGCACAAGCTGGAATTGCGCCGCCGCTTGAACGAGATGGCGTCGGGCATGGGCGTCCAAGACCCCGCCGCCCTGGCCGATGGCCTGCTTTTGTTGATTGAAGGCGCGTTCGTGTCCAGCCAGCTGTTTGGTGAAGGCGGCCCGGCCGCGCGAGTTGCCGACATGGCCGACAAGCTGATTCAGGCGCATCGGACCGCCGGAATGGCGCAGGGCGCTGCACAAGACTAGTGCTTAATGTGGTGCCGCATGCACCGTAATGGTGGTGTTTGTCCCCATTGCGCAACGATTAAAAAAATGCTTGAAGTTTTTATTGCGACGCAACAAACGCGGATCTAACATGAAGTTGTGTTGTTCCACATCGCGCTTTCTCAAGGAGAGAATCATGAGCGATACCGCGTTGAAAAATGCCCGTATGTCGGATGCGCTGGAGCGGTCCTTGATCCGCGAGGCCGTCAAAGCGGAAACCTTGTCCAGTCCCTTCAATCGCGGTCTGTGGTTGCGCCTGAAAGTGCGCATGGCCTCGTTGGGCGGCGCCGTCGGCGAAATCCTGCACGACATGGACGCCGGTCGACAGCAGCATCCGGTCATCTCCGCCCGCCACTAAGGCGCCCGGGGCCAGCCAAAAAAACGCCAGCATATGCTGGCGTTTTTTTTGGGGCGGGTCCGGTTCAAGCCACCATGTCGATCAGCAGATAGCCATCGAGGATGACGATGCCGGCGGTGGCGCCGACAGCGGCCCATGCCCAGGCGCCGCGCAGCGCGTATGCGCCCATTACCTGTTTGCGGCAGGCCAGCACCACCAGCGGGCCCAACGCGAAGGGCAGGGCCAGGCTCAGGATGACCTGGCTCAAGACCAGCAATTCGTCGGGGTCCTTGCCACCCGTGTAGACCAAGAGGCCGACGGCCGCCGCGCCCGCAATCAAACGCGTGGCCAGCGCGCGCCGCCGGTCCGACCAGTTGCTGCGAATCTGAAACCCCTTGGACAGGATGCGCCCGGCCAGCACGCCGGTGATCGTCGAACTCTGACCCGCCGCATACAAGGCAACGGCAAAGACCACGGCGGCCCCCACGCCCAGCGTGTGGCCGATGACGGCATGCGCGTCGTCCAGGCTGGACACGATCTGGCCCGATCCCGACAGCGATGCGGCCGCCACGATCATGATGGCCGAGTTGATCAACATGGCCACCCCTAGCGACACAATGGTGTCGTTGCGCGCCACGCGCATGGCCATATCGCGCGCGGAAGCGGGCAGCGATTGCGCGCGTTCGGCCAACGAGCCGGAATGCAGATACAGGTTATGCGGCATCAAGGTGGCGCCCAGGATGCCCAGCGCGATCAAGAACCCCTGGGGGTCGCGCAAGGCTCGACCGGTCTCGGTCACGCCGTGGGCCACGGCCGTCCACGCGGGGTTCGCCTTGAACAGCAGGAACACGAACGACGCGGCCACCACGCCCAGCAACACCGCGATCACGCGTTCATGGCGGTCGGCGATGCCGCGGGTCAGTGCCAGCACGGCGAAGGTGCCCACGCCGGTCACCGCCACGCCCGCGATCAGGGGCAGGCCGAACAGCAAGCGCAGCGCGATGGCCCCGCCGATCAGTTCCGCCAGGGCGGTGGCCAGGATGGCGGCCTCGCCGGCCAGCCAGGCCGCCTTGGACCAGCGGGCCGACAAGTGGCGGGCCGTCAGCGTGGCCAGGTCTTGCCCCGTGGCCAGCGCCAGGCGCGATACCAGAATCTGAAAGCCCAGCGCCAGGAATGCGGAGCAGATGACGACCATCAACAGGCCGTAGCCAAAGCCGCTGCCGCCCGCGATGTCGGTGGCCCAGTTGCCGGGATCGATGTAGCCGACAGCCACGAGGATGCCCGAGCCGACCATGCGCCGCAGGTTGGCCGACACGCGCGCGTCCTGAGCCAAGGCGGCCTTGCCGCCAGAAATTGCGTAGATGAATCCGGTCATGCGGCACTCCTGAGAATGGTTCTCATTTTCTGGAAGCGCTGGCAGACCGTCAAATTGATTTTGCCCAAGCCCGGGATAGGGCCGAGCAATGGCGCGACCCGGGACAG
>NZ_JBLVOL010000054.1:9602-24898 GCF_053543755.1 Achromobacter semiaridum
GGACGCGCCATTGGCCGGGCGGGAGCTTAGGACTTGAGCTTGGCGTCCATCGAGATCTTGGCGTTCAAGACCTTGGACACCGGGCAGCCTTTTTCGGCCTTGCGGGCGGCCTCTTCAAAGGCCTGCGCGGTGGCGCCGGGGATCACGGCTTCCACGGTCAGGTGCACGGCGGTGATGGAAAAGCCGTCGTCGACTTTGTCCAGCGTCACTTCCGCCTTGGTGTCCAAACTGGTGGCCACCAGGCCGGACTCGGACAGGATGTTGGACAAGGCCATCGTGAAGCAGCCTGCGTGCGCCGCGCCCAGCAGCTCTTCGGGGTTGGTGCCCGGCGTGTCGCCAAAGCGTGTATTGAAGCCATAGGGCTGGGCCTTGAGCGCGCCGCTTTGCGTGGAGATCGTGCCCTTGCCCGTCTTCAAGTCGCCTGACCAGGCGGCGGATGCGGTTTTCTTCATAGTGACTCCTGTAGAGGGGGCGCGCGCGCGCTGGCGCGGCCGGTGCAAAAAACGACCGCCGGTGAGGGCGGTGTGCGTTGCCTTGCAAGGCATGAACGATGATACGGCGATGCCGGGGGGCGGGCGCGGAATCCACCGGTGCGCAACGGCAAGCCGATGTAACGGCTTACGGGCATCAGGCAAAATAGCGGCATCCGTTTCAACCGTCCCAAGAGCTGCTGTCATGTCTCGCACTTTTTTACGCTATGCCTGCGCCGTTGCGCTGGCGCTGCCCGCCTTGTCCGCCCAAGCCGAAATCGTGATTGGCGTGGATGTGTCCACGACCGGCCCCGCCGCCGCCATCGGCATCCAGACCAATAACGCCATCCGCCTGTGGCCCCAGACGCTGGGCGGCGAGCCGGCGCGCTACGTCGTGCTGGACGATGGCACCGACGTCAGCCGCGCGGTGAAGAACATGCGCAAGCTGACGTCCGAAGACAAGGTCGACGCCATCGTCGGCCCCAACACCACGGCGGCTGCCCTGGCCGCGCTGGACGTGCTGGCTGAAACCAAGACGCCCATGATTGCACTGGCCGCCTCCAGCGTCATCGTGGAGCCGTTGTCCGACCCCAAGCGAGCCTGGGCGTTCAAGATGCCTCAGAACGATTCGTTGATGGCCACCGTGCTGGTCGAAGACATGAAGAAAAAGGGCTTCAAGAACGTGGCCTTCATCGGCTTCGCGGATTCTTACGGCGACAGTTGGTGGAAGGAATTCACCGCTGCGGCCGGCACCGACCTGAAGATCGTGGCGCAGGAACGCTTCCAGCGCACGGACGCGTCCGTGGTGGGCCAGGCGTTGAAGGTGATCGCCGCCAAACCCGACGCGGTGCTGATCGCAGGCGCCGGCACGCCGTCGGCCCTGCCGCAGAAGACGCTGCTGGAACGCGGCTACACCGGCACCATCTATCAGACGCACGGCATCGGCACGCTGGAATTCCTGCAAGTGGGCGGTCGCGATGTGGAAGGCACCTTGTTCCCGACCGGCCCCGGCGTCGTGGCGCGCGAGCTGCCCGACAGCAACCCGGTCAAGAAGGTGGCCGTGGAATTTGCCGACAAGTACGAAGGCCAGTACGGCGCCAATACCCTGACGCAATTCGCGGGCGACGCCTATGGCGCCTGGATGCTGCTGGATTCGGCAGTGGGACGGGCATTGAAAACGGGCGCCAAGCCCGGCACGCCGGAGTTCCGCGGCGCCTTGCGCGACGCCCTGGAAGACACCCGCGACCTGATCGTGCCCAATGGCGTCCTGAACATTTCGAAGGACAACCATCAGGGATTCGATGAGCGCGCCCGGGTTATGGGCGTGGTCAAGAATGGCCGCTTCTCATACGCGCAATAGCCGCTGCCATGGTTTCCTACCGACCGTAACGTTTGTTTACGCTCCATAGGGCAACGGACGCTAAAAGCAGGCTTAGGCCTGCTTTTTTACGCCTATATGATTAGTGTTGAAATCATTTAATAGCGTATTATTTTTAGCGAAGCCATGCACCTAGAAATAGATTCGGGAGAAATCATTCATGACCTTGCTGCAATCCAAACGCTTGCTGTTGGCCCTGGGCCTCGGCGTGTTGGCCGCGTGTTCGGACTCGGGCGGAGACAAGCCCGCGCCCGCCGCCGGCGGCGCGCCGGCCACCGCGACCAGCACGCTGGACGCCGCCAAGGCCGCCGGCAAGATCCGTGTCGGCTATGCCAACGAGGCGCCGTTTGCGTACATGGACAGCAAAGAAGCCAAAGTCACCGGCGAATCGGTCGAGATTGCGCGCGTGGTGCTCAAGCGCATGGGCATCAATGAAGTGGAAGGCGTGCTGACGGAATTCGGCTCGTTGATTCCCGGCCTGGCCGCCAAGCGCTTCGACATCATTGCCGCCGGCATGTACGTCACTCCTGAACGCTGCCAGCAGGTCGCGTTTTCCGACCCGACCTACGGCGTGGGCGAGGCCTTCCTGGTGAAAGAGGGCAACCCCAAGAAGCTGCACAGCTATGAAGACGTGGTGAAGAACCCGGACGCCAAACTGGGCGTTGTCGTGGGCGCCATCCAAGGCGAGTACGCCGAAAAAGTGAAGGTGCCCGCCGGTCAGGTGGTGGTCTTTCCCGACGCCGTCAGCGCCTTGTCCGGCGTGCAGGCGGGGCGCGCGGACGCCTATGCGGCCACGGCGCTGACCATCAACGACCTGATGGGCAAGACGCAAGCCGGCAGCGGCCTGGAGAAGGCAGAGCCCTTCACCGACCCGGTGATCGACGGCAAGGGCGTGCGCGGCTACGGCGCGTATGCCTTCCGCACCGACGACAAGGCGTTTGCGGATGCCTTCAACGCCGAACTGGCCAAATTCATCGGCACCGACGAGCACAAGAAACTGGTGGCGCCATTTGGTTTTACCGACCAGGAACTGCCGCAAGGCGCGACGGCCGCCAAGCTCTGCGCCGGCCAGTAAGGAGCGCCGATGCAAGTCGTTTCCGAACACATCGCGACGCTTGTGCCGCCCTTGCTTGAGGGCCTGGCCGTAACGCTGCAAATCATGGGGGGCGCCGTCGTATTGGCGGTGCCGCTGGCGCTGGCATCGGGAATCGGGCGCTTGTCGCCCGTGCGGCCATTACGGTGGCTGGCGTCCGTGTACGTCGAAGTCTTCCGGGGCACGTCGGCTTTGGTGCAGCTGTTCTGGTTCTATTTCGTGCTGCCGCTTTTTGGCGTGCAATTGCCGGCCATGCTGGTGGGCATCGTGGTGCTGGCCCTGAACGCGGGCGCCTACGGCGCTGAAGTGGTGCGCGGCGCCATTCGCGCCGTGCCGCCCGGCCAGCGCGAGGCGGGCGTGGCGCTGAACCTGACGCGCGCACAGATCATGCGGCGCATCGTGGTGCCGCAAGCGATTCCGGCCATGCTGCCGCCCGCCGGCAACCTGCTGATCGAACTGATGAAGAACACCGCGCTGGTCTCGCTCATCACCATCACTGACCTGACCTTCCGCGGCCAGCTGTTGCGCAGCGAAACCCTGCGCACAACCGAGATCTTTGCCCTGATGCTGCTGATGTACTTTGCCGTCGCCCTGGTGATCACGGCCGGCGTGCGGGCCCTTGAGCGGAGGGTCCGAGTCCGATGACACCGATATTCGATTGGGCTTTCGCGCTGAAAATCCTGCCTACGCTGGGCTCCGCGCTCATCATCACGATCGAGGCGACGGTGCTGGGCATGCTGGTGGCCGTCACCCTGGGCCTGGTCCTGGCCATGATGCGGCGTTCCCGCTTGCGCATTGTGTCGCTGCCCACCGCCTTCGTGATCGAGTTCATCCGCAGCACGCCGCTGCTGGTGCAGATGTACTTCCTGTTCTATGTGCTGCCGCTGACCGGGGCCCAGATGTCGCCGCTGGCCACCGGCATCGTGGCGCTGGGGCTGCATTACGCCACGTACTGCGCCGAGGTCTACCGCGCCGGCATCGAAGCGGTGCCGCGCGGGCAGTGGGAAGCGGCCACGGCGCTGAACATGTCGCGCTGGCGCACGGCGGTGGGCGTGGTGTTGCCGCAGGCGATTCCGCCTGTGGTGCCAGCGCTGGGCAACTACCTGGTGGCCATGTTCAAGGACACGCCGCTGCTGTCGGCCATCACGGTGGTTGAACTGCTGCAACAAAGCAAAATGATCGGGTCGGCCACGTTCCGGTACACCGAACCGCTGACCCTGGTGGGCGTGCTGTTCCTGGCGTTGAGCCTGGTGGCGGCGTGGGGTGTGCGCGGCCTGGAGGCCCGCCTGCAACGATATGGAGGAAAGCGATGAGCGCCAGCTTGACCATCAAGAATCTGCACAAGCGTTACGGAGAGCTGGAGGTGCTGCGCGGCATCAACCTGGAAATTCCGGCGGGCCAGACGGTGGCCGTGATCGGGCCGTCGGGCTCCGGAAAATCCACGTTGCTGCGTGTGTTGATGACGCTGGACCAACCCACCAGCGGCGACATCGAAATCGACGGGCAGCCGATGTGGACCGATGAACAGGGCCGGCCGGTGGGCGTCAATTCCGAATACCTGCGGCGTGTGCGCGGCAAGATCGGCATGGTGTTCCAGCACTTCAATCTGTTTCCGCACATGACGGCGTTGGGCAACACGATGGAAGCGCCGGTGCATGTGCTGGGCATGACGAAGGACCAGGCCCGCGAACGCGCGGTCGAATACCTGGACATGGTGGGGCTGGGCGACAAGCTGGACGTTTACCCAGCGCAATTGTCAGGCGGCCAGAAGCAGCGCGTGGGCATCGCCCGCGCGCTGGCAATGTGCCCGGAAATCATGCTGTTTGACGAAGTGACCTCGGCGCTGGACCCGGAGCTGGTCGGCGGCATCCTGGAGATCCTGCGCAAGCTGTCGGCCCGCCGCAGCATGACGATGATCATCGTGACCCACCAGATGAAGTTCGCCGAACGCAGTTCGGATCGCACGCTGTTCTTCGACCAGGGCAATATCGTCGAGGACGCCGAATCTTCCGTGCTGTTCAGCCAGCCGCAAGAAGCGCGCACGCGCCAGTTCCTGGATTCGGTGATCGAAGGGCAATAGGGGCAAGCACCCCGGATTTAACCCTGACGGGGGCGATGGGATTGCGCCCGGCGTCATGGCCGGGCGCTATGCTTTCGCATCCCATGCCCGGAGGCCTACATGAGTCACCTGTTCAGTCCCACGTCGGTTGGCAACGTCCAGCTGTCCAATCGCATCGTCATCGCGCCCATGTGCGAATACTCGGCCGAAAACGGCTGTGCCAACGACTGGCACATGATCCATCTGGGTCACCTGGCCCTGTCCGGCGCGGCGCTGCTGTTCACGGAAGCCACCGCCGTCGAGCCCGACGGCCGGATTTCGCCGGGGGATCTGGGCCTGTGGTCTGACGAGACCGAAGCGGCACTGGGCCGCGTCGTGGCGGCGGTGCGGCGCTATTCGCCCATCAAGCTGGGCATCCAGCTGGGCCACGCGGGTCGCAAGGCGTCCAGCGATGCGCCCTGGAACGGCGGGCAGCTGGTGCCGCCGTCGGAAGGCGGCTGGCAAGGCTGGGCGCCGTCGGCCATTGCGCACAAGGATTCCGAACCGCCGCCCCATGCGCTGGACGAAGCCGGCCTGGCGCGCGTGCGCAACGCCTTTGTGGACAGCGCGCGGCGCGCCATCAGGCTGGGCTTTGACGCCATCGAGCTGCATGCCGCGCACGGCTACCTGCTGCATCAATTTTTGTCGCCGATCGCCAACCAGCGCGACGATGCCTATGGCGGTTCGCTTGAAAACCGCATGCGCTTTCCGCTGGAAGTCTTCCAGGCGCTGCGTGAAGTCGTGCCGGCGTCGATGGCTTTGGGCGTGCGCGTGTCGGCCACCGACTGGGTCGAGGGCGGCTGGGACCTGGACCAGACCATTGCATTCGCGCATCGGCTGAAGGCGCTGGGATGCGAATTCATCGACGTGTCCAGCGGCGGCGTGTCGTCGCGGCAGCAAATTCCGGTGGCGCCGAATTACCAGGTGCCGTTCGCGGCCGAGGTCAAGCGCCAGGTGGGCATGCCGACGATCACGGTGGGCCTGATTACCGAGGCGCAGCAGGCTGAAGACATCCTGGCGCAAGAGCAGGCCGACATGGTCGCGCTGGCACGCGGCATTCTGTACGACCCGCGTTGGCCCTGGCATGCGGCCGCGCAACTGGGCGGCCAGGTAGCGGCGCCGCATCAGTACTGGCGCTCGCAGCCGCGTGAATTCAAGGAACTGTTCGGCGAAACGCGCTTCGGGCAACGCTGAAACGCCGGGGTCCTGGACACAAAAAAATCGCCGCGTATCGCGGCGATTTTTCCTTACCGGGCCGACGATGGCTCGGGTCCGATCATTTCAGGCGTGCGTAGGCCTGCTCCAGTTCGCGTGCCATCGCGTCGGCGAAATCGGCGCTGGTGGGGTCCAGCTGCGACAGCAGGCGCGCCAGCACCACGTTGTCTTCTTCGCCGTTCCAGATCTTGATGTAGGTGCCTTCCTTGTAGCCATGTTGCTGGCGGAAGATGTTCAGCACGTTCTTGGACACGTACTGCGTGTAGGCGTCGTTCCAGCTCATTTCGCACGCCGTCATCGTCTGTTCCAGCACCTTGTAGCTGGCGCGGCCGCAAACAGCCAGGCCGCCGATCAGCTCCAGCAGTTCCGGCACGGGCAGGGCGTCCAGCGCGTAGGCTCGGCCGTCAAGCGTCACGGAGGCTGGCGTGGCCAGATCCGACATCAGCGCGCGCGCCGCGTCGGCCTGCTGGCCGCCGGCCTGGACGATGGTGTGCGACAGATAAAAATGCAGGATGTCGACCAGTTCCATTTGCACCTGGGGCAGGTCGATGGTCTGCTTTTTCCACCATTTCCAGCCGTAGTGCTCAAGCGCCTCGGCCGATTCGACGAAGGCGGCGCGCAGGAAGCGTGAACCGCCGTTGACCCAGTCAGGATTGATCATGCTGTTCAAGTGGTCTTGCAATTTCAGCATCGTGGCCGCCTGGGCCTGGTTCAATCCGACAACGTTATTCACTTTCACTCCGTAGTTCTTCAAGGGTCTTTGCGACAGCGGCGGAAATGTTAGCACCATTGCCGCGGCTGCCCGGACGGCGTCAGCTGTCCTTGCGATACGAAGACGTCTTCAAGGGCGGCAGCTTGCCCAGCGACGTGCCGCGCGGCTTGCGCGCGCTGCCCGCCGCCTTGAGCAGCATGAAGGCGAAAAACGCCAGGAACACGGCGGGCATCAGCTGGTCAAGCTCGAAATGCGAAGAGCGCAGGGCGCGGAATGCGATGTTGACCGCCGCCCAACCGGCCAACACGCCGCCAATGGTCAGGATGATGCCGACCTTGCGCTGCCGCGCTTGCCGCGCCAGTGAGATATCGGCCGCGTCCGACGGGGCGGTGGCGCCCGGCGCGCCGGCGGACGAGCGCGGCGATGCGGTATTGCCCCAGGGGGCGGTGGACAGAGAATCGCCCGTGGCGGGCGCGGGCACGGCTACCGTGGCTGTCGCCTGATGGGACGCGCGGCGCTTTTCGGGAACCTTGCCTGGCGTGACCCCGCCGGCCCGCGACAGGTTTTCGATGTAGCGCGCGAAATCGCCGTCTTTGGGCTCAAGGTCTATCGCCATGCCAATTCTCCGATCAGTTGCTGCGCCGTTGCCGCGCCGGCTGGCGGCGCTTGCGCACCATGGCCAGCAGAAGCCCGCATCCTAGCAGCACTGAGAGGCCCGCGCCGATCATCATGGCGATCTGCTGCGCGTTTTCCGCCGTGCCCAGGCTGCGCGCGGTGATGTAGCCCGGCGCCAGCATCAGCGGCATCCACAGCAGGGCCGACATGACATTGGCCAATTGGAAGCGGTGATGGGCCATGCCCATCACGCCGGCGACCGTGGGTATCGTCGAGCGGATCGGCCCAAGAAAACGGCCGATCAGCACCGAGGCAAACCCATAGCGGTAAAAAAACAACCGCGCGCGCGCCACGCCGGTGCGCTGCTGCTTGAGCGGCCAGCGGCGCAACACGTCCGGCCCGGCCCAGCGGCCCAGCCAATAGGAAATCGCGTCGCCCACAATGGCGCCCGCGATGCCCCACGCAATGACGCCCCAGGGGTCCAGCGTGCCGGCGCCGATCAAGCCCCCGGTCAGCAGCATCAAGGCCGTGGCAGGAATGAACAGGCCCACCAGCACCAGCGATTCCCCCAGGGTCAGCAGGAAGGTGATCGGGCCGGCCCATACCTGGTTGGCCTCGATGAACAGCCCGATTTTGTCGATATATTGATCCATGAAGGCGAAGTCTGAAAATTAGCTGAAAGCAATCGGGTATCTTAACGCCTACCTGGATGGCCAAATGTTATCTAGGCTGTCTGATTGATGCGGTGCGACTGACGGGGTTGATTGGGAAACTATGGATTCGGTAACACAGGCGGTGCTGGGAGCGGGCATACAGGGCGTCATGCTGGGGCGGTTTCAGGGGCGTCGGGCCTTGGTGTACGGGGCGGCGCTGGCAACGGTGCCCGACCTGGACGTGCTGATGCGCTATCCCGACCCGGTCTCGCTGATGACCTACCACCGGGGCTTTTCCCATTCGATATTCGTGCTGACCGGGCTGGCGCTGCTGCTTGCCTGGCTGATACGCAAATATTGGCCGCGGGCGCCGTATAGCGGCAGGCGGCTGTTCCTGACTTTATGGCTGGTGCTGGTGACGCACCCGGTGCTGGACGCGTTCACCGTGTATGGCACGCAATTGTTCTGGCCGATGACGCCCGTTCCGGAAAGCTGGTCGGCAATCTTCATTATTGACCCGGTCTATACCGTGCCCTTGCTGTTGGCGGTGTTCTTCGCCATTGCCGTCGGCATGACGGACCGCGCCCGGCGCCTGATGGCCGGCGCGCTGCTCTTCAGCACGGCCTACCTGGGTTTCGGCCTGGCCAGCCGCATGGTCGCGGAAGACCGCGTACGGGATGCCATGCAGCAAGAGGGCATTGCCGTGACCGAGCTGCGGGCGGTGTCGATGCCGTTCACCACCCTGGTGTGGCGGGTCATCGCCAAGACGGCGGACGGCAATTACTACGAAGCCGTCAGCAGCCTGTTCGACCGGGGCAAGCCGGAATGGCTGCGCCAACCGCTGCACCTGGAGCTGGCCCGGGCGCTGGACGATGTGCCGTTGCACCAACGTCTGCGCTGGTTCACCGACGATTGGCTGCGCTATGACGCCATCGGCGACGCCTTGGTCGTCAGCGACCTGCGCATGGGCATGGCCGGCCATTACACCTTCCGTTTCAAGATGGCCCAGCGTGCGCCCGGCGGCGGCTGGACGCCGGTGACGCCGTCCACGTGGCCCAGCGAGCGGGGCGGTTGGGCGGAATTGAAGCTGGTGCTGGCCCGCATCCTGCATGCGCAGCCGCCGTTGCCGCTGGCGCAATGGTCCACGCTTGCCGACCGGTAATTACCCACGCTGAATCAGGCGGTCCCGGCCCTGTGCCCCCAAGCCCTGTGTCTAAGCCCTGTGTCTCAGCCCTGTGTCTCAGCCCTGTGTCTCAGCCCTGAGCCCCCGGAGCCCCGGGGGACTTTTTTGCGGCAACGATCTGTATTGACCGCGTTCCCGGGTCGCATTATTCTTGTTCTCTATTAAGGAACTATGGTTCCGATTTATGGAACAAGCATGAGTATTCTCGATGGAGTCCAGCGCGTCCTGTCGCTCTACGCGGACGGCGCCATGGAGCTGAGCTTTACCGATGTCGCGGCGCGCCTGGCCATGCCAAAAAGCACGGCATCGCGCCTGCTGAACCACATGCAGCGTTACGGCATGCTGGACCAGGACCCCGCCACGCGCCGCTATCGGCCTGGCGCCTTGCTGGCGCAGGCGGTGCGTGCCGGCATGGCTGCCACGCCGTTGGACGAGGCTTGCCGCGATGTGCTGGTACGGCTGTCCGAAGACAGCGGGCTGACCGCGTACCTATCCACCTTGAACCAGCGCGAAACCGTGGTGCTGCAACGCTTGAACGGGTCACATCCCGTGCAGGTGCTATCGCCGCCCGGTTCCCGCCGCAATGCGTCGGGCACCGCCATGGGCCGTGCGCTGCTGTCGCGCTTGCGCGACGCCGAATTCCAGACGCTATATGGCGCCGACCCCGCGCAACCGCTGCCCATGGAAGGCCGCGATTGCCCAGCCACCGTGGGCGACCTGGCGCGGCTGGTCGAGCAGACGCGCGCCGATCACTACGGCGTCGCCATCGACCAGGCCATGCCCGGCATCGGTGCCGTGGCCGCCGCCGTGCGCGACCCGGCCACCGGCGAACTGCGCGGCCTGTGCCTGTCGTTCGTGTCATTCCAGGCCGACGCCGAGCGTGTGGCGCGCTTGCGCGAATTGGTCCTGACGCAAGTGGCCGGGCTGGGGCGCAAGTTGAACGACCCCTACTGGCTGACCTGAATTCTTTCCTTTGCCTAGTTGATGGAACCTTCCCCATGAACCTTTTGCTACTCAGCAATTCCAGCAGCGACGCCGGCTACCTGGTGCACGCCATGCCGGACATCCGCGAGCTGATCGAATCCCTGCCGCAAGGCGCGCCCGCCGTGTTCGTGCCGTTCGCCGGCGTCACGCGCGATTGGGACGACTACACCGCGCTGGTGCAATCCGCGCTGGCGGACACCGGCCTTGCCATCGAAGGCCTGCACCGCGCACAAGACCCGGTGGCGGCGCTGGAAAAGGCCGCCGTCATCATCGTGGGAGGCGGCAACACCTTCAATCTGCTGGGCCAACTGCGGCGCCAAGGGCTGCTGGACGTGGTCAAGCGCCGCGTCCGCGAGGGCGCGGCGTATCTGGGCTGGAGCGCGGGCTCGAACCTGACGTGCCCCACTATCTGCACCACCAACGACATGCCCATTACCGACCCGGGCGGTTTCGACGGCCTGAACCTGATCAGATTCCAGATCAACCCGCACTACACCAACGCGCATCCCCCCGGGCACCGTGGCGAAACGCGCGCCCAGCGTCTGGCCGAGTTCTGCACCCTGAATCCAGACATGCCCGTGCTGGGGCTGCCCGAAGGCGCGGGGCTGCGCGTGCGCGGCGCCAAGGTGGCGCTGGTGGGTCCGCATGATGCGCCGCTGTTCCTGGGTCACACCGAGCCGCGCGTATTCCGCCCCGGCCCGCTGGAGATCGCGGCATGAAGCAGGTGATAGACACCATCGAACTTCTGTCCTCGGCGCACATCACCGGCGAGGCAGTGGCGCGGGTGCTGCGCGACGCGGGCGATTGCGAGGTGGAAGTCACGCGCCTGGAACGCGACGGCGCCGCGACCGATTTTTTGTCCATCGTCATTCCCGGCCTGGATGCATCCGCGCCGCAGCTGGGCATAGTCGGCCGCCTGGGCGGCATCGGCGCCCGGCCCGCCGTGACGGGCCTGGTGTCCGATAGCGACGGGGCGGTGGTGGCGATTGCCGCGGCGCTCAAGCTGATGGCCATGGCGCGCCAGGGCGACGTGATGCCGGGCACCGTGCGCATCCGCACGCACATCTGCCCGCGCGCCGGCACGCGCCCGCATCATCCCGTGCCGATGATGCGTTCGCCTTTTCCGATGCGCGAAATGATGTCGCACGAGGTGGACCCGCGCATGGACGCCATCCTGTCGGTGGACACCACGCGCGGCAATCGCCTGGTGAACAAGCGCGGCGTGGCACTGACGCCGGTGGCCAAGCAGGGCTATCTGCTGCGCATTCCCGAAACGATGCTGGACGTGATGGGCTGGGTCAGCGGAGAACTTCCGGTGACGCTGCCCCTGACGACGCAAGACATCACGCCCTACGAAAACGGCCTGTGGCACGTGAACTCGCTGATGCAACCCGCGATTGTCACCAACTCGCCCGTGGTCGGTGTGGCCTTGACGGCGCAAACCACCGTGCCCGGTTGCGCCACCGGCGTGACCAACGCGGTGGACGCCGACGTGGCGATGCGCTTCTGCATCGAAATTGCCAAGCTGTATGGCCAGCGCACGATGACGTTCTTCGATGATGCGGAATGGCGCGCGCTGCAATCGCGATACGGGTCCATGGCGCACTTGCAAACCGTTGGGCATGACGATGGCGGTGCCGCATGAGCGCCGCCGTGACACGCCGCGTGGCGTTCTTCACCATCGGCCAATCGCCGCGCAGCGACGTCGTGCCCGAGATGGCACGCCTGCTGGGCGACGCCGTACACATCGATGAATTTGGGGCGTTGGACGGCTTGGACGCGACCGCGCTGGCCGCGATGGCGCCGCGTGACGGCGAATATCGTTTTGCCACGCGCATGCGCGACGGCACGCAGATCGAGCTGGACGCCGCTGCCGCCGAAGCCCGGCTGGCCCAGGTGATGCGCCAGGCGGACGACGCCGGTTACGACGCGCTGGTACCGCTGTGCACAGGCACCGCCATCGCGCCCATGCGCACGTTGGTGGTTGAGCCGCAGCAGGTGGTCGACCATCTGGTCGCGGGCCTGTCGCAGCATTGCCGCAATGTGGGGCTGGTGGTGCCCCTGGCCGAACAGGTCGACTTCTTTCACCTGGCGGTGCCGCTGGCCTGCGGCACGCAGATCGTGCATGCGTCGCCTTACGAGGCCGACGCGGAATTGGCCGCGCGCAACTTCGCGCAGGCGGGGCAAGCCCTGGCATCGTGCGACCTGATCGTCATGCATTGCATGGGCTACGGGCAGCGCATGCGCGACGCGGTCGCCCAGGCCTCGGGCCGGCCGGTGCTGTTGTCCAACCGCATCGTGGCGCAGGCCTTGTCGCAATTATTGGAATAAAGCCGCCGATGTTTCAGCACGGCGTGGCGCCGGCGTTTTCATGTCGCCGCCATGCCGGATGAGCGGCATGGGGAGACGAAGCTGTCTTCGTCAATTTATTGTTGGGAGTTTTTTCATGTTCAGCCGTACCTTGCACCGCGCCGTTGGCGCCTTGTCCGCCGTTACTGCCTTGTCCGCCATTACTGCCTTGACGGTCTTGCCCGCGCTGCTGGCGCCCGCCCACGCCGCCGACGCGTGGAAGCCCACCAAGCCCGTGCGGCTGCTGGTGGGTTTTGCGCCCGGCGGCTCGGCCGACACCTTGGCGCGCCTGCTTGCCGATCCGCTGTCCAAGCGCCTGGGTCAGTCCGTTGTGGTTGAAAACCTGGCCGGCGCCGGCGGCAACATCATGGCGTACCGCTTATCGCAATCGCCTGCCGACGGCTACACCATCGGCATCGCGGCCGCCGGTTCCATGGCCATCACACATGTCTTGAATCCCAAGGGCACCAACTACAAGCCGTCGGACTTCACGCCCATCACGCTGGCCGCCGTGCAGCCCAACGTGGTCATCGTCAACAAGGACGTGCCGGCCAACAACCTGGCGGAGTTGAAAGAGTATTTCCAGAAGACGCCAGCCGCCACCTACGGTACGGCGGGCGTGGGTATTTCCAACCACCTGATCGCCGAGACCATGCTGTACAAGATGGGCGTGAAGGTTCCGCACGCGGCTTATCGTGGCGCGGCGCCGGTCATCACGGACTTGCTCGGCGGGCACATCGCCATGACGATGGACAACATCTCGACCGCCGCGCCGCTGGCCTCGCAAGGCAAGGTCAAGGCGATTGCCGTGGCCTCGCTCAAGCGCGCGCCGCAGTTGCCCAACGTGCCGACGCTGGACGAGCAGGGTCTGAAGGGCTTTGACATGCCGACGTGGCAGGGCGTGTTTGCGCCCGCGGGCTTGCCGGCCGACGTGCTGGCCGCCTATTACGCCGCGCTGCAAGACGTGCTGAAAGACCCGGCGTTGGTTGAAAAGATGGCAGGGCTGGGTTCCGAGCCGGTCACGGAAATGACGCCGGAGAATACGGCGCAGTTTCTGGAAAAAGATCGGCAGCAATGGGCCGATATCGTGAAGGCCGCGAACATCAGCCTGGAGCAGTAAAGCAGAAGGGCCCGCAAGGGCCCTTCTTTTTTGCCTGGGAATATCCGGTCGGAAAGATCAGGCTGAAACGAATCAGGCAGAAAAAAAAACCTAGTCCGGTACGCGCGCCGCGATTTCGGCGATCAGGCGGCGGGCCGCTTCCAGCTTGTCGCCCGCCGGCAGCGGGTGCGCGCCTTGCTCGTCGAACAGCACCAGTTCGGTGGTGTCGGCGTCCATGACCTTGTGCGCCAGGTTGCCCACCAGCAGCGGGATGCCCTTGCGCTGGCGCTTGGCTTCGGCGTGTTCGGCCAGCTTTTCGGTCTCGGCCGCAAACCCCACGCACCACGGGCCGTTTTCCAGCTTGGCCACTTCGGCCAGGATGTCCGGATTCGGTTCAAATTCCATCACCGGCGCGCCGCCGCCTTCGCTCGTCTTTTTCAGCTTTTGCGTGCTGACGTTTTTCACGCGCCAATCGGCGACTGCGGCCACGGCGATGAAGATGTCGGCATCCGCCGCGCTGGCCATGACCGCGTCGTGCATCTGGCGCGCCGTCATGACCGACAGCGCCGTCACGCCGCGCGGCACGGGCAGGAAGGTGGCGCCCGTAATCAAGGTCACGCGCGCACCTGCTTCACGCGCGGCGCGGGCCAGCGCGTAGCCGGTCTTGCCCGACGAACGGTTGCTAAGCACGCGCACCGGGTCCACGGGTTCGGACGTGGGCCCGGCAGTCAGCAGCACGTGGCGTCCCGCCAGCAGCTTGGGCTGAAAGAAAGCGATCAGGTCTGTCAGAAGCTCGTGTGCTTCCAGCATGCGGCCGTCGCCTGTTTCGCCACAAGCCTGCTCGCCGGCCGACGGACCCAACACGCTGATGCCATCCGCGCGCAGTTGCTGCACATTGCGCTGCGTGGCCGGGTTGGCCCACATCTCGCGGTTCATGGCGGGCGCCACCAGTAACGGACAGGCGCGCGCCAGGCATAGCGTGGACAGCAGGTCGTCGGCCATGCCGTGCGCCAGCTTGGCCATGAAGTCGGCGCTGGCGGGCGCGATCAGCACGGCGTCCGCGCCGCGCGTCAGGTCGATGTGCGCCATGTTGTTCGGCACGCGCGCGTCCCAGGCGTCCACAAAAACCGGGCGGCCCGACAGGGCCTGCATCGTCACGGGCGTGATGAAGTGCGTGGCCGCCTCGGTCATCACCACGTCGACGGTGGCGCCTTGTTCGGTCATGCGCCGCACCAGCTCGGCGATTTTGTAGCAGGCGATGCCCCCGGTCAGACCGAGGACGATGCGTTTGCGGGCGAGATCGAGCATGAGGGCGTGGCGGCGGGTTCAGCGCCGTGAAATCGAGGAATGGAGGGTGATTTTATTCTGCATTGCGGCATTGCGCCGTTCGTCATGCATTCAGGGGGTATCAAGCGAGGCAAAAGCCAGGTGGGGCAGGGGCGGGGCG